>CAZFJD010000070.1:10115-12273 GCA_964518775.1 uncultured Syntrophaceae bacterium | reverse complement strand
GGCATGGCCATAATATGGGAATGGGGGTGGCGATTGAAAACCCCCGGATAATTCTTCAAAATGAGGAACTGCTGAAATCGTTGATCCTTCTCCAGGTCGATCAGCCTTTCCCGATAGGCAAAGAGGATCTTCTGGATGTGAGAGGGTTCCAGGGTCGCAAGGTTCTGATGGTGTTCCGGTGCTTCCACTGCAATCTCATGAGCTCCAATGGCCTCCATCACGTCGTACATCCCCTCAGGTCTCCGGTCGAAGTCTCCCTCGATATGAAAGAAGGGAAATTTGTTGGGAATGACGCGGACAGACCATCCTCCGCCTTCGCGACCCAAAGAGAAGGTTTCTTTGGGCGTCATCCCTTCATTGCCGGGGCAGAAGGGACAGATTCCTGTTCCCTCTTGAGGCTGATAAGGAGGTTTAAATGGAAGATAGTCAGCGGGGCCCTTGGGATGGTCGGTCGTAATCAGCACCCACATTCTTGTGATCGGCTCTCTTCGAAGCTCCGCCAAGGCGGCCTCCTAAGGGAGAAGAGGTTGGTAGATGAACTGTTTTCCTCGATGGAGGTCGTTCTTCCCTATCACCAGTCCCTCCACCCTAAGCACGAGTCGCTTCTTATAGAGGTTGAGAAGCCTCGTTCCGCTCGTATTCATCCCGATACGTTCTCCCTCCGATAATTCTTTCAGGGTCATGTGGCCCTTTTTCATCACCTGATCCAGGGTATGGACCAAATAGTTGTTGAGGGAACCGATGATCTGCCATCCTTCCGATCCTGTCGCTAAGGCGGCCAATCGCTTTCTTTCCAAGGCCACACCGATATTCTCAATCTGAGAGGCGTTGAGGCTCTTCAAAACAAGAAACTTCTCCCCATACTCGCCGCCCCACAAGCGCGAAATGATTTTCGCAACCACCTCATCGGCCCATGAAAAATCGATGGATCCGACTCCCGAAAAATCGAGGATGACGAGGAGCGCCTCTTTCTCCCCTCTTAAGATCTTCTCGATGAACTCACGGATCTTGGCGCCACGGGAACGGCCGGTCAACCCCTTCGATCCATCTCTCAAAACACTGGGAGTTAGTTTTTTTAATGAAATGATTTTCTTCTTCATCATTCTATTGATTCAATTGATTCAGTTGAACCTATTTAAAACATAAAGGTCGCCCTTTGTCAAGACATTTTTTCGAGAGCCTGAGAAACGACCATACCCCCTCTTGATGATACAGATTGCTGGACTTTTCCAGAAACCGCTTTTATGTAGCTCTCCTTGGGAAGTTACCCGTTTACAGAGCAGGATGGCGGGCCCTGGGATGGTCAATGAATCATTCGATCGGGACCCTTCCGGATCCGAAAGGGCCCTTCCCAGGGATGCTCAATTTCGTCCACGAACCGATCTCGACAACTCTTACAGACGAGCAAGGTGAACTCCTCATAAACCTCCTTCTCCAGTTCCTTTGGATCCGATTTCTCAACCTGATCCATGAGCCGCCTCAACTGGCTGTCGATCTCCTCCTCCGGCTCCAAAAGCAGTCCGTCATAACCAGCGAAAACTTTGATATGGATCACATAGTTCAGGCCCCCGAGTGGAAGCTCTTTGCCGCATCTCCAACACCTTCGTTCACTCATCTCTTCGTCCTCTTCACCTTATAATATCGACCCGACCTCTGTTTAGGTGACACCCTCCCATGCCTTTAAATCTCCATCTCCTCCATCCATCTTTTCATGTCGTTCAATGCCCGCTTCGCCAGGAGTCGCCGTCTCTCGTGACCTCTTGCCTTTCCTTCCATTGGCGGAAAGAGCCCAAAATTGGTGTTCATGGGCTGGAAAGGAAGCGTTGGACAATGCGTGATGTAATGGATCAGGGCGCCAATGGCCGTGGTCGGAGGAGGAAACACAGGATTTATCTCCCTCGCCTTACGGAAGGCATTGATCCCTGCCAGAAGTCCCATTGCCGCAGACTCCATATAGCCTTCGACACCGGTAATCTGACCGGCAAAAAAGAGCTGAGGACGATGCCTCAATTGCAGGGACTCATTCAGCAATCGAGGCGAATCGATGAAGGTATTCCGGTGGACGGAACCCAATCGAAGGAATTCACCCCTCTCCAAGCCTGGGATCATTCGAAAGACCTTCTTCTGTTCTTCCGGCTTTAGTCGCGTCTGAAATCCC
>CAZFJD010000070.1:0-10105 GCA_964518775.1 uncultured Syntrophaceae bacterium | reverse complement strand
CAGCAAAGGGTTGTTCTCCCGTTTTGGGGTCAATCAGACCCACCGGTCTGAGGGGGCCAAACGCCAACGTATCCTTTCCACGCTTTGCCAACTCCTCAACCGGAAGGCATCCTTCGAAGAGGTATCTCCTCTCAAAATGTCGGACCGGGACTTTTTCTGCCTGATTGAGTGCATCGACAAATCGATAGTACTCGTCTTCCTCCATTGGGCAATTGACATAATCATCCCCACCTTTTCCATATCGAGAGGCTTTAAAGGCCTTTCCAAAATCGATCGAATCGCCGGTGACAATGGGCGAAATCGCATCGTAAAAAAAGAGATGTCGATTCCCCGTCAATGCCTGGATCGCCGTGCTCATTGCCTCGGAGGTGAGAGGACCCGTGGCAATAATGGTGACACTATCTTCAGGAATCGCCGAGACCTCCTTTCGCACGATCTCCACGTTCTCCAATCCCTCCATGATCTCCGTGATCCTTCTCGAAAAGGTCTCCCGATCGACCGCCAGGGAATCCCCAGCTGGAACTCTCGTCGCCTTTGCTGTTTTTAAGATCAGGGAATCCAGCAGCTCCATCTCCGCCTTCAACACCCCTGGGCCATTCTCTAAGGATTCCGATTTAAAGGAATTGCTGCAAACGATCTCGGCAAAAGAGGCTGAGTGGTGGGCAGGCGAATAGACCTCGGGTTTCATCTCGTATAGGATGACACTCCTGCCTCTCTTTGTAACCTGCCAAGCGGCTTCACATCCTGCCAATCCAGCGCCAATGATGGCAATAGGAATCATAATTTTCTATTTTATGTCTTCTGTCTCGAATTTGCAAAAAAATGTTGGGACGGTAGGTGAGAGATCGGATCGTCTCATTCTGAGACACGATATCCACATTCCTTTTGCGGGCATCGCTTGAGGATTCCAACCTTTCCTTCCTTCTCAACCAGAAACGGGAAATCGCACTGAGGGCATCTTTCTGGAATGGGTTTATCCCATATGGCGAAGGTGCAGCGAGGATAGTTGGTGCAGCTATAAAAGGTTCGTCCTTTGCGAGTCGTTCGTTCAACGATCATCCCATCGCATCCCTCCTGGGGGCACGGGATACCGGTATGGATGGGCTGAGTGAATTTACAAGCAGGGTAGTTGGAGCAGGCCATGAATCTCCCGAACTTTCCGTTCTTGATGACCATAGGGCTCCCGCATTTCTCGCACCGGACGTCGGTCTCTTCATTCCTCTTTGCGTTGCTCTCCACTTCCCTCGTATATCGGCATTTCGGATAGGCCGAGCAGGCCAAAAAGTAGCCCCTCCTTCCCCATCGCTTCACCATCTTTGAACCACACCTCTCGCAGACGGCATCGGTTGGGATCTTCTCCCTCTTCACATCCCTCATGGAGGTCTTCGCCATCTCTAAGTCCTTCTGGAAAGGAACGTAAAACTCTTTCAGCGTTTCAATCCATCCCTTCTCTCCTTCTTCGATCTTATCCAAATTCCCCTCCATCTGGGCTGTAAACTCGACATCAAGAATATCCGGAAAGTTCATCACCAGAAGGTCGTTGACCAGAAATCCTAACTCCGTAGGGTAGAATCTCCCTTTCTCCAATCTCACATACTCCTTCTCTTTAATGGTGCTCAAAATCGTGGCATAGGTAGATGGCCTTCCGATCCCCTTCTCCTCCAGTTCCTTGATCAGCGTTGCTTCTGAGAAGCGGTAAGGAGGTTGGGTGAAATGCTGCTTCGGGGTGAGCCCCAAGAGCTCCAAGACTTCCCCTTCCGAGAGGGCCGGTAACCTCTTTTCTTGATCCTCTCCTTCGACCTGCTTATCGGCGGAGAGACCCTGCCTGCCACCAGGCAGGGAGTTGTCTTCTCCCTCCACATAGAGGGTCATAAATCCCATGAAAGTGGGCACCGTCCCAACTGCAGAAAAGATGGCGTCGTCCGCTTTGATCTCTACAGTGGTCTGCTGAAAGACTGCGGAGGTCATCTGAGAGGCTACAAAGCGATCCCAGATCAACTTATAAAGCGCATAGTCGTCTTTATCTAAATAATCCTTCACCTTGTCAGGCTCTAAATCGATCGTTGTGGGCCGGATCGCCTCGTGGGCCTCCTGAGCCCCTTTCCGGCTCTTATAGACATTGGGCTTTGGAGGCACGTAAGATTCACCGAAACGATCGTTAAGCCATCCCCTGACTTGGTGAACCGCCTCGGATGAGACCCTGACGGAGTCTGTCCTCATGTAAGTGATCAGCCCCACTGTCCCCATCTCACCCAGGTCCACCCCCTCATACAACCTCTGGGCAATCCGCATCGTCCTCTGGGCTGAAAAGGAGAGCTTTCGGTAGGCTTCCTGCTGGAGTCGACTCGTGATGAAGGGCGGGAAGGGATGGCGCCTCTTCTCCTGCTGAACGATTTTAGAAACGGTGTAGGGAACGGCCTCGAGGGTTTTCTTCATAGCCAATGCTTCGGACTCATTTGCCAATCCAACCTTCTTCCCTTTCCATTTTACCAACTTGGCATCAAAGGCGATTGGCGACTCCTTTTTCCTCAGGTTGGCCGTGAGGCTCCAATACTCTTCGGAGACGAAGCCTTGAATCTCCCTCTCCCTTTCGCACACGATTCGAACGGCCACCGACTGGACCCGGCCAGCGCTCAACCCCCGCCTCACCTTCTCCCAAAGGATGGGGCTGATCTGATACCCCACCAAGCGGTCCAAGATACGTCTCGCCTGCTGGGATTCGTATTTGGCCTGCTGGAGCTTTCCGGGATGCTTCAGGGCCTCCAACACCGCCTTTCTGGTAATCTCATTGAAGAGGATCCGGTAGATATTCTTATTACCGTTCCCAATCTCTTCAGCCACATGCCAGGCGATCGCCTCCCCTTCCCGATCCGGGTCAGGACCGAGATAGATATTCTTCACATCCTTACTTGCCTTCTTCAGTTCCCGAAGGATCTTGCCCTTTCCGGGAATGATGACATATTGCGGCTCAAATTCCTTCTGGGGATCCACACCAAGCTCATCCTCTGGAAGGTCTTTAATGTGGCCCAAACAGGCCTTGATGACGTAATCTCCGCCCAAGAATTTCTGAAGGGTTTTCACCTTTGTCGGAGACTCCACAATGATCAATCCTTTTGACATCTTCTTTTACTCCTAAAAACGGCGATAGGGTATGATGATAGGGATGGTGTTATTAGAGAAAATATGAGAATCCATCAGAATCACCATTCACAATTTCTTAGTAAAACATTTGCCTGGCCACTGCGAGATCATTCCTTTTAATTCCAAATTCAAAAGCAGACTCGATACCTTTCCCGGATCGAAACGGCTCTCCCGTATCATCACATCGATATGCAAAGGGGTTTGGCCTAAAAGCTCATAGAGAACCCTTTCCTCTTCGCTGAGATCTGGTTTCGAAGCCTCGACCTTTTCGGTTGTCTCTCGTTCTTCCCTTCTCCACTGGGGCAATATTTCCTCCAAGATGTCCTCACTCGATTCGACCAGTTTGGCGCCCTCTTTGATCAACCGATGGGTACCCCGACTTTCTTCTGTTCCCACATTCCCGGGCACAGCAAAGACCTCTCTCCCCTGCTCCAGCGCGTAACCCGCTGTGATCAGGGAACCGCTCTTCTCGCTCGCTTGGACCACAGCCACTCCGATGGAGAGGCCGCTGATGATCCGGTTCCTTCTCGGAAAATGGCCGCCCTCCGGCCGCGACCCCATGGGGAATTCAGAAACGACGGCCCCATGATCGATAATTTTTGCAAAGAGGCTTCGATTCTCTGAAGGGTAGATGACATCCACTCCGCAACCTAAGACCGCAATTGTCCTTCCCCCTCCTGAGAGAGCTCCCCAGTGGGCCAGCGAATCGATCCCTCTTGCCATTCCGCTTACAATCGTCACCCCATGACCGGCGAGTTCCTTGCTCACTTTCTCTGTGAACCACCTGCCATAAGGAGTCGTCCTTCTACTACCGACTATAGCAACAGCCAATTCGTCCTCTTTTTTCAATTCTCCCCTCACGTAGAGGAGTATGGGAGGATCGTAAATATCCATTAAGCGTCTGGGATATTCTTCGTCCTTAAAGGTAATGACCCTCGCCCCAACCTTCCCCAATAAGGATAACTCTCTTTGAACAACCTTTTGTTGCGGACCCCTCCGGATCTCCTCAGCCACCCTCTCTCCCAGTCCTTCAACAGTGAGTAACTCTTTCGCTGACGCCTTAAAGACAACTTCTGGAGTCTTAAACCGATCCAAGAGCCGTCTCATGAGTGTACTTCCAATACCGGGGATAAGGCTCAAAGCTAACCAGTAGAAGATCTCCTCGGCCATAACTGCCCTTCGTCAGTTCAGAGTAGATCGGATGATAAAAAAAGGCTCAGGAGATGGAGAAAAATCTCCGAAGCCCAAAAAAAGATTCCAAGCAACCAAGTGGAAATTCTCTAATTTCGGATCGAAGGTCTGAAATTCAAAATCAGACGATCTCGCTCGTCACTTCCCTTCCTCAGCCTCCATCCTCTCCTTCATGTAAGGCTGGAGCATATCCCCTTTAAAAATCGCATCAAATGACTCAATCACCTTCGCCGTGAAAAAGTTGCCAAAATGGTCGATGATCTGGACATTCCCAGTCATATTATACCTTGTAGCAATCCTCTTGTCGGTAACAGGATGTCTCACCTCCTCTGTGGCACGAAAAACCGAGTACTTATCTCCGATCCTAATCGGTTTGGAAGTCTTGAAGGCCAGATAGACGATATCGCCTGCGGATATAAGGAATTTCCCTTCTTTGCTATCCAGAATGATCCCAATCCCTCGAAAATCCATGTCGCTCAAAAATCCTGAAGCCCTGCGATCCTGAAAGAAATCTGGCTTTTTCTCAACAGGCTTTGCCTCAGGAGGTTTCGCCACTGCGACCGCCTCTGGCTTCACCTCTGCTGAAGGAGGCTCTTCTTTCTTAACCTCTATTCCAACTGCCACCTCCTTGGGTTTTTCCTCTGACGGTTTCTTCTCTATCGGTTTCTCCTCTTTCGGCTTCTCCTCAACGACGACCTCTTTTGGCAGCTCTTTCTTTAATTCCTCAAGAGGAAAGAGCTGAATCGTTTTCCCTGGGTAAATCCAATGAGGATTAGTAATGTAAGGATTCCTCTGCCAAAGTTTTGGCCAGAGAAAGGGATCTTTCAAAAACCTGGAAGAGACGTCCCAGAGCGTATCCCCTTTCTTGATTGTATAAACATCCTCTGCCTCCTTCTTCTCCTGCGCCAAAGGAGAAAGAGCGAAACAGAAGGAGAACATTAAGACCACGACAGGGTAAATAACCCACAGTTTTCTCATGTCGACCTCCTTCTTCATGAGAGGAAACAATTTTTTTTAAAAATTAGCCTCTTATGATGCATTTGTCAAGGAGATTATCAAGCAATATCCATACCAAACGATCTTATCCTCTTCCTGATTAACGAAAAATATTAAAAATCTTAGCAACTTAGAAAAAATGAAAAACGGCCTAATTTTCAAAAGTGATTAATTTTTATACAAATTTTTTCATCTCCTTGAACAAATTTTACCAATGGGTGCCGTTTCTTTTCCCACCGAAATAAGTGGAGTGGCTAACTCCTACAGGCACCCCGTGAATTGACAACCACGCTTTTCCTATGATAATGGTGTTCGAAGGCTCTTCCTTTCTTACCTCACCATTCGTTTACAGGGATGATTCTTCTATGAACCCTTTCCCTGCCCAAGATGAAACACTCGATACCTTTTTCAATGGAAAACTGAAGATTCTTCAAAAGAAAAGAGGATACCGGTTCTCCATCGATGCCATTCTCCTCAGCCAATTCATCAAGATCCAAAAGGACGAGAAGGCCATCGATCTTGGAACAGGCTGCGGGATCCTTCCTTTGTTGCTTTGCCATACCACAAAAGCCCGTTCCTTTGTGGCCGTAGAAATTCAGAAGGGATTGGCAGAAATAGCTAAGAAAAATGTCCTGCTGAACGATCTCAGCCAACGAATATTAATTCTCCATCAGGACTTTCGAAGCTTGAGAAAGATCTTTCTCCCGGGTTCCTTCCAAGTAGTCTCCTCCAATCCACCCTATCGAAAATATCGTACAGGCAGGGTGAATCCGATTCTTGAAAAGGCCATCGCACGCCACGAGATAAGGGGAACCATCGAGGATTTGATCTCCATCGCCTCCTACCTTCTGCCATCCAAAGGCAGATGCTACCTCATCTATCCTGCCTCAAGACTCGTTGACCTTCTGTCGGTGTTAAGGAGTCGGAGGTTAGAGCCAAAACGCCTGCAGTTGGTCTATCCTCGTTTGGAAGAAGAAGCAAAATTCGTCCTCATCGAGTCCGT
Organism: uncultured Syntrophaceae bacterium; assembly: GCA_964518775.1. Taxonomy (GTDB): domain Bacteria; phylum Desulfobacterota; class BSN033; order BSN033; family UBA1163; genus JACAEX01. The sequence goes on along the minus strand of CAZFJD010000070.1, from coordinate 3,774 downwards.
GAAGGCGTCCGGCGTGGAACTGAAGATCATGGAACCCTTGATCCTCCACGGAACCGAAAAATCTTTTGACAATGACCCAGGAATAGGATAATAATTTTTCGTCATGAACATCACAGGAGATCTGCAACCTCTGAGTGAAGAGAAGACGGCCTCATTAGAAGGCGTCCTTGAACTGATCGGGGACGATTTAGAAAAAGTTGATCAGGAATTTAAAAAGAACTTGAAATCCGATGTGCCGATCATCTCCGCCATCGGAGAACATCTTCTCCTCAGCGGAGGCAAACGATACCGAGCAAAACTCCTTCTCCTCTCAGCCAAATTGTGCGGATATGAGGGAGACCGGCACATCTCCATGGCCAGCCTGATCGAGTTTATCCACACGGCTACCCTGCTTCACGATGATGTCGTGGATCGGGCTGAGTTACGAAGAGGGATTCATTCTGCAAATTCCATCTGGGGCAACGAAGCCAGTGTTTTGGTTGGAGACTTCCTTTTTACGAAATGTTTCTCTTTAATGGTGGAGAATGGCAACTGGAGGATCCTTCAGGCGATTGCGAGGGCGACGACCATTATGGCTGAGGGTGAGCTTGAGGAATTGATTAAGACGAACGACCTTTCACTCACGGAGGAAGGCTACCTTTCCGTGATTGCTCGCAAAACGGCCTCTCTCATTTCAGCTGCGACACAGATTGGTGCGATCCTTGGAAATGTTTCAAAGGAGAGAGAAGAGGCTCTGGCTAACTTCGGGATGGACGTCGGCATTGCCTTTCAGCTGATTGACGATAATCTCGATTACACCTCCAAGGAGGAAGAGTTTGGAAAGAAGATCGGTATCGATCTCCAGGATGGTAAGATCACTCTTCCCCTCATCTTCGCCCTAAGCCACTGCAGTGAAGAAGAAAGAGAGAGGGTCCGAACGACGGTCGAATCTCAGCCTATTACAAAAGAGGCCTTCTTCAGGGTGGTGGAGATCATTGAAAAATATCGTGGGATTGACTATGCCTCGAGTAAGGCAAAAGGATATGTCGAAAGGGCAAAAAAACATCTCCATCTCTTCCCTCATTCGAAAGAGAAAGAAGCGCTTTGTGCCATGGCCGATTATGTCTTAGAGAGGAGGTTATGAAATAAAAAACGCTAAGCGTTTAGCGCTATGCGCATAGCGAAAAGAGGAGTGAAAGATGGCGAAAGAATCAGGGTTGCTTCATGTGAACGATAAGAATTTTGCTCAAGAAGTTCTCAACGCAGACCTTCCAGTCTTAGTTGATTTCTGGGCGACTTGGTGTGGTCCATGTCGTAGTATCAGTCCCATTGTTGAGGAGCTGGCCAATGAGTTCACAGGGAGGGTCAAGGTGACCAAACTCAATGTTGATGAAAATCCAGCCACCCCGGGTCAGTATGGTGTGAGAGGAATCCCGACCCTCATCCTTTTCAAGGGTGGAGAGGTGATTGATCAGATTGTGGGCGCCGTGCCAAAGGCTCGCCTGGTCGCCATGATTGAAAAAGCTCTATAAAAAATCTTGAAATCCAAATTTCAAAATCCAAATGTCAAATGAATGTCAAACTGCAGAATTTGATTCTGAAACGACTTCAGAATGACACCCTTGTCATGCCAAACCAGGTCCTGAATTTAATTGAGGATCTAAGGATTTCGGCATCTTATTTGAGCTTTGGGCTTCATTTGAACTTTGATTTTTGACATTTGACATTGGTGGAGGTTTCTTTGAAGCGCTCCTTCTTTACGTTGTTTTTGGCCCTCGGTCTTTGCCTGGGAGGAGTATTCCTCCTTCCCCATTGTGGGAAAGAGAAGCAAGAGCCCGCCCTGCTCTCTGCTCCTGATTTCACGCTCAAGACTCTCGACGGCGAAGAGATCGCTCTCTCCCAGCTCAAAGGGAAAGTGATCTTGCTCGATTTCTGGGCCACCTGGTGCGGGCCCTGTCGGGAATCGATTCCCCATTTAATCCAACTTCACAAGACCTATCAGAAAAGCGGGCTTGAGGTGATCGGGATGAACCTCGATAGGGGTGATCTGAACACTGTCCGCCACTTCGTTAAGTCGATGGATATCCCCTACCCCATCGCCATGACTCCAGAAAATGTGGAGAGAAATTACGGGGTCACTGGCCTTCCGACCACAATTCTCATTGATAAACAAGGGAAGATACGAGAGAAGATCCCTGGATTTTCGAGTGAGATCGCTAAGAGGATGACCGGCGAAGTAGAAGAACTGACCTCAGAAAAACGCTAATGAAAAAGATCCAAATATCAAAGTTCAAATGCCAAATGAAGATTAACTTTCAAAATAGCCTTCAGATTGAAATTTTTTATGCTTTAAAATTTAAAACCATTTGTCATTCATTTGAAATTTGGATTTTGACATTTGGAATTAATCTCTTTGGGATTCACTATTTCTTCTTGCTCTCATTCAAAAACTGTATATATCCGTCGATCACTTTTTGAGGGTTGAGGCCAAGGCAATGGGCATACCCTTTTAAGAACCCCTTCAAATAAACCAAAGTAGGAAGCCGATCGAGAGCCTCCTCTTCGATCTGTTCCAGGATCTTCATATTAATCTTCGTTTCAGCAGAGACGGTCTTAAGATTGATGCCCATCTTTTCCCGAATCTGTCTCAGGGTCTTGCCACGATAGATCTCCTCTCCTGCATGGGCCGCCAGATCAGTAAAAGAAAGAGAAGCTCTTTTCTCCCAGGGAATCCCCTCCATCTCAGAAGGTTTTTCCCATTCTTGCCCACCTGCTGTCTGGAAATGGGACTGGTCATAACGTTTCCTTAATGCCTCGTCCATCAGGATTCGATAAGCCTGTTCGATGGCAGCTTGAATTTTGCTGATCTCCTCCTCAGAGAAGAGGGAATAGATGGCCAACGATTCGGAGTGGAAGGTCTCTTTGGCATGGTCATAGGCCATCTGAATCTCCTTGGCGGTGGCTGTTGGGCTCACTTCCAAGATCTCATAATAGGTTTCCTCATCAATCCGCTTCATGACTCCCCCTGTTGAAATCGCAAAAACATCTGATGTCGGCCGGCTAATTTAGCAGCAATCTCTCGAACGCATTGCGCAGCCCTGGACTGAGCATTCTCGAGAACCAAAGGCCTCCTCTTGCGAACCGAGTGGCTCACCTCCTGATCATAGACCACATATCCCAAATAATGCAGCCGGATGCCGAAGTATTTCTGACAGGCACTTCGAATCGAGAAGCCGATCTCGATATCTTTCTTAGATCGAACCTGATTCAGAATCAGGTTCGGACGGAAACTCTCTGTCTCCTCCATCATCTTTTTTGCCTCCTCCTCGTCGGTGCGCATGGCTGCCCTTAGAAGGTCGTGGGGATTTTGAATCCCCATCTCGTTCTTTCGATCCATCGCTCCATCGATCAGAGTCTTGACCGGATGAGAAGAAACCGATTGCCTGAGCCTCCGGTAGAAAGCGCTCTTGAGAAATCGATAGGTATTCTCGATCGAGGTGGGTTCGGGCGTGACCATTAAGATTCCGCCGTCGGACATCAGGAAGAAGTCAAGAACGCTCAGGGAATTGCCGCCCCCCAGGTCGACGAGGATGTAATCGCCCTCTAAACGCTGAATGGAACGCACAAGTTTTTGCTTCTGCACACTCTTTGCATCCGCAGCATTGAGAAGATCCTGCGCACCAGTAAGGAGTTGAAGATTCGGAATCCCAGTAGGGATGAGCACGTCCTGAAGATCCGACACCCTCTTCTTCATGAAATCAGAAAGGGAGAGAGCAGGCGGGGAAATCCCCCGAA
>CAZFJD010000069.1:0-12399 GCA_964518775.1 uncultured Syntrophaceae bacterium | reverse complement strand
TCTTGCCGTATAGGTTGCATATTTTTTTGCAGCATATTGGACACCCTTTAAGGAGAACGGTTCGGTGGGATAGAAATCTGGTTTTATCGCGCCTTTCCCAAACTCTTTATCCAATTCAGCTTGCATGCTTGCGGTTGCAGAAGACGTTAGCTGTTCAATGTTCTTCTGGTTGAATCTTGCATACCGACCTGTCGGCGTGAAATCGAAATTAATATTTGATTTTGTTTCGGGATTATACGCATAGAGTTCTGTCTGTTCTTTATCCGTCGAAAAAGGTCTGTCATAACCCAGTTGCTCCAAGAAGTCGGGGAATTCTGTTGTCACCTTCCAATGGGGAGGAACCGAGACATTGAACGTATACCGAATCCCAGTGAACCGATTCCCTTCAACCTTGCCAGCAGGAGCCCTGATATCCTCTTGAAGTGCTGGCCGGGCAGGAATCCATGCACAGCCGAAGAGAAAAACCAAAAGGAACATCATCATCAAAATTTTTTTCATAACTCATCCTCCTTATTCGTTCAAATCGAATCGATGTCAGTATTTTCAGATGGCAATGGTACAATCAAAACTGGTTTCCGGGTTCGAAGGAGTACCGAATTGGACACACTCCCAAGAAAGGTCTGTTTCAAAAACCCCTTGCCGTGGGTTCCGAGAACGATCACATCGCAACCCTCTTCATCTGCCACCTTTAAAATCTCTTCCACAGGGTGACCCAGCCGAATAAGGATATTGGAGACAAGGTCAACCGACGAAATGCCCATTCGAGTATCTACTTTTACGGAAATGTCCTGTATTCGATCCTTAAATTTTTTAACGGTCTCCTCCCAGCGGTCCTTCGCAACCTGATGCTTGAAATCTTCAAAATTGACTAACATAGGAGGGAGAGGCTCAACTGCATGCAAGATGATAATCTTTGCTTCATCTCTTCTTGCCATATGGACCGCATAATAAAAAGCATAAGCAGAGTTTTTACTGAGATCGGTTGGGAAAAGAATCCTCTTGATTTGTGGAATCATATGCGTTTTAACGGAGAAAGAAAAGAAATACTCCCAAACCCATGAACAGGATCGCTGTTAAAAGCTTGACCGTCCCGGTATGCTCTTTTGTTGCAAGTGCCATCCTTTCAGAAGTTACTCCAAAAAAGGCTGCCACAAAAATGCTCACCAACGGGATGATAAACATGACATTATAGAGAACGAGATTAAAGAAGGCATAGGCCCTCAATTTGGGGATGGTCATGATATATCCGATCGTGGGGAGATAGAGCTGCCCGGTGCAGATTACCTCAGTGGCAGCAATGACGAATCCAAGGGCGAATGTCCCTATGAAGCCCGCTTTCGAAGAGCGGGTCTGTACTCTGATAATTCCATGGATTTTCTTCTTCAGGGCCATGGGAAGCTGAAGCTTCATTTTCGCCGCTTCACCTCGACGATAAAGAATATAATCATAAAAGCTTATGATCCCGAGTACGAATGCAAATATGGCGATGACGAGATAGATCCCTTTGGTGATCAGAGGGAAACCGCTCAACTGGCGGAAACCAGCCATGAGCCCCATTCCAGCTATGAGATAAGCAATAAAGACACCAAAAGTGAAAATGACTCCGTATTTGAGGATCTCTTTACTTCCTTTGCCTAAAAAAGAAAGGTAGGAAACCAGAAAGACGATCGTGGCGAAGGCACATGGGTTGAGGCCATCTATAAAGCCTGCGATCAACACGGTCGTGAGACCAAATTTCCTGAACCGCTCAATGATTTTCTGTTCCCCGCTCTTCAGAGCCTCTTCGGTCACTTTCTCCCAAGGCGGAGGAGACCCCTTTCCTTGATATTTTGAGACCAGCTTTTGGAGATTCTCATAGCGAAAATCAGTTTCCAAAATGTAGTCCTCACCAATATAGAGTTTAACAGGCTCTCCCTGTTTGGACTCGGGAATCTGATAGATTTGAAAAAATGCCTCATCAAGCTTTTTGTTTTCCTCCTCTACCAAGTCGAAGGCTCCTATTCTCAAATCAGGAAACTTAGAAGCCCACTCCTTTAACTCAGCCTTTCTCCCTTCGCAGTGCATGCACCCTCGCCGATAGAGAAACGCACCATAGATAATCTTCTGAGATTTCTTCTCCTCCTCTGTAGGGGCCTGAGTGATCCACCGCTCTGTCTTCTTTACTTGAAGGGAAGGCCAGGGAATTCCTCCTTTCTCGGCATAGGATTTGATCAACCCCTCCAGATCTTTTCGAATCTTAGCCCCTCCCCCTAAGATATTATTGCCAATTATAACGACAGGAAGTTCGTTATCCTCCTGCTTCAATTCTTTTTCGAATTTGGAAAGAAGGTCGTAATTTTCCAATTTATTTACGGAAAAGGATTGAATCTCAATGGGGTACTTCTTTGAAAGAGGGTTAATGAATTCCTCTTGGACCTTCAGCCCTCCACTCTCTTCGGAGTAGAAGAAGTAAAGCCTCACTGGTTCTTTTGAGAAGCTGACCTGAGCGGTGGCAGGTATCAGGAGAACCAGACTGAGAAAGAAAATCCAGATCCAATTCCTTTTCCGGGTCAGCTCATTTTTTTGGCAATTCATGTTCAAGCCCTTTTTTGATTTGATAGGCCCACTCGGTTTTTACACTCTTGAGAGATTGGGCAAGATAATGCTGCCCATCCCCCTTCGCCTCAGCCGCTTTATTGTCATTGCTCATATTCTTGTAAACGGTGACCAATTTCAGGTCATTGTCGGCGATCAAGAGATTGGGCAAAAAAATTACAACTTGTTCACCATAGATATTGCGATAAGCCTCATCTTCGGGAAGGTATTTAATGACGACCCGCAAGAACCGATTTGATTTTTCAAGATGGATCCGTGCCTCCTCCCATTTGCTTTCTTTCATCAGCCTTTCCGCTTCTTCCTTCTCTTGGACTCCTCCGCGATAGTAGTCATGGACCGTGGTAGCATTCTCTTCGAGAACTTTTAAGCCCCGGCTCTCACTGAAGACTTTCTCAAGATTAATCTCCGTTAAAGGATGAACATAATCCTTCGGATAGGTCTTAAGTTCTTCTTTTGGAGTAGCACATCGGGTGCCCAAAAATCCAAAGATCAGAATAAAAATCAAATACGACATCCTCTTTAAATTAATTCGATTCATTTTTTCTCCTTCAAAAGATATTCAATAAGATCTTTCATGTTTTTCGTTGTCCAATCCATTTCCTTAAGTGCCCTGCCGATAATCTTGCCTTCTCGATTGATGAAAAAGGTCTGAGGTCGACTCCAGACTCCATAAGCATTGGCAACTGCCGCATCATCCTCAGAGAGGATGGGGGAAGAAATATGATGTTCTTTTTTATATTTTATTATATCCTTCTCTTTCTCTTTACTTGCCACCTTGAGTAGGACCAAATCCGGGGTCTTGAACTCTTCACTCAGTTTAGCAAAAGAAGGAGACTCCCTCTGGCAATTCGGTCACCACGTGGCGAAAAAGTTTAACAAAATGATCTTCCCTCGCAGCTCTTTGAGAGAAATTTTTCCTCCGCCTAACTCCTTTAGGGTAAAATCAGGGGCATCCACAGCAACCCTGAGCTTTTGTACTCCTGCCTCTGAGAATTGAGCGGTGGCCATAGGAGCGTTCCCTAATAGGAAAATGAATAGAACGAAAATAACCATCCATAAATGTCGCATTGTCATCCCTCCCTATATTCGTTAGCTTAGGCTTGCAAGGTGAAAATAAGTTAAATGTATCAGACATACAATCATAAAGTGATTTTTTTGTCAATACAAAAAAGGACTTCTGAAAATTATCCTTTTTCGCAATCTTGTTTAGTCAATTTAGGAGAGAAAAGGGACTTTTTGCGAAAGCCCTTGAAAAGTTCTTGACAAGACGTTAAAGGTAGGTATTTAATGGACAACGATGTCGCGCGAAAAGGTGGAGCCGCCTCACGGACTAAAGTCCGTGGCTTTCTCGGAAGGCGGGTAAAAATCATGAAAGGAGGGAAATCATATGAAGAAGATGATTTTATTAAGCTTTTTAGTCTTATTTATTCCAGCCATTCTATATGGTCAGGATAGGGTTGAAGCGCCTGCTTGGAATGTGGGAGACAAGTGGAGCTTAACAGGAGATGTCACCATCTTGGTTGTGAATGCAGATAAAATTAGCTGCTCGGTGAAATATTTAACAGCCGGTGGAGAATCTGTTTTAATTTATGAAAAACCCTCTCTTAATAGAATCTACTCAATGGACAAAGATAAAAGAATACCGTATGAGGGAAGGAACAAAAGACTTTTTAATTTTCCGTTGGAAATCGGAAAGAGTTGGAAAGACAAATTTACAACTAAAGCAACATTTAAAGAATATACATTTATTGAGACTTTCACTGCCTTGGGATGGGAAGACATTGTGGTTCAAGGTGGAAAATTCAAAAGTGTTAAAATAGAGTATAAGCAAGCAAGGGATGATGAACCAGCGAGAGAAGGGAAGTTATGGTACTGGTATTCGCCCGATGTGAAATATATGATTAAATGCCAATATGAAAAGAGTAGTTACTGGGATGCATCTTACGATTGGGAATTAACGGCTTTTGAACTAAAAAAATAAAGTCTTAGGGTTATGCTTGTTTTGTCAGGCTAAGAGTGGGGCTCCTTCTCTAATTCCACCCTTCGAGTTCATTTGATGATTTTTGTCTCAGGCGTTTCTTTTTGGAACGGATCTTCTTCTCTTCTTTTCTCTTCTCAATGGCGTTCCACGGGACCGAAGTAGGTATTCGGCGCCTTCGGGGCCGATTTACCTTAATCAGGCGCTCACGAAGCCTTTCGAAAGCAAGTTTACGATTTTCGGCTTGGGATCGATGCTCCGTAGCAATCACGGCAATCCCAGAAGGGAAGTGCTTTAAGCGGACAGCGGTTTCAACCTTATTCTTCCTCTGACCGCCAGGACCTCGAGACCGGTAAGTCTCAATCGTGACCTGCTTCTTGAGGACTTCAAGATCAGTATCATATTTTTTGAAAGGAGATTTCATCAAATTCGCCTTTCGATAATGTCAAATGTCAAAGCCCAAATGTCAAATCAAATTCCAAAACTCAAACTTCAAAACATTTTGGTTTTAAACTTTGACATTCATTTGACATTTGGATTTTGAAATTTGGAATTATTCTTTTTTCCCTCCTTCTTTGGTGTCGGCATGATGTTTGATTACCAGGGCATCGACCATGAAGATCACATCCTCAGCGATGTTCGTGGCATGATCGGCGATTCGTTCCAAGCATCGACAGACGATCATCAGGTGAACTCCCCTCGTGATCGTCCTGGGATCTGCGATCATATAGGTAAGAAGTTCTCTGAAGACCTGATCGTTCAAGCCGTCGACGAGATCATCCCTTTCGCAAACGGAGCGAGCCAATTTAGAATTGCGGTTCACAAAAGCGTCGAGGACATCTTTGACCATCGACTGGGCGATCTCGGCCATTCGAGGGATATCAATATAAGGTTTCAGTTGAGGTTCCTGATTGAGAGAGAGTGCACGCTCAGCAATATTGACTGCCTGATCCCCCATCCGCTCCAGATCTGTAATGATCTTCATCGCGGCAGTAATGAATCGAAGATCCACGGCCATGGGTTGTCTCAAAGCCAAAAGCTTGAGACACATATCTTCAATAGCAATCTCTAAGTCGTTAATGCGATCCTCCCTCTGGAAGGTCTGTTGTGCCAGCTGGGAATCCCTTTTGACGAGAGACTGGACGGCCAAACTAATGGTCTCTTCCACCAAGGTCGCCATTTTTAAGAGATTTTCCTTCAACTGTTCTAACTCTTTTTGAAACTGGGTCTCCATTGTTTCCTCCTGCGCTATAATTATAGCTGATTACACAGATTTCATAAAAGAGATTACGCAGATTAAAACACTGTACATTCTGTAAGTTCATCTTTTTCTTTCATCGGTGTAATCTCCTTTTCTAATCCGTGTAATCAGTTTCTACCCAAATTTACCAGTGACATAGTCTTCTGTACGTTTATCCCTTGGCCGGGTAAAGATCTTGTAAACAGGACCTTCCTCGACCAATTCGCCATTCAAGAAGAATGCTGCTCGATCAGCAACTCGGGAGGCTTGCTGAACGTTATGGGGTATCAGAATGATGGTATATTCCTTCTTCAATTGATTGAGGGTTTCCTCGATGCTGGCCGTGGAGATGGGATCTAACCCTGAACAGGGTTCATCGAGCAGGAGAACTTCAGGTTCAAGAGCCAGGATCCGGGCAATGCAAAGTCGTTGCTGTTGTCCGCCGGAGAGACGCAGAGCGGAGGCGTGGAGTCGATCTTTTACTTCTTCCCAAAGCACAGCCGAGCGAAGTGCTTTCTCAACGATTTCATTCAACCGCCTCTTTTGCATCGTTCCCTTTAGCTTGGGACCATAAGCCACATTTTCGAAGATGGATAGGGGAAGGGGAGTGGGCAGGTCGAAGACCATGCCGACGCGCCTTCTCAGATGAGTGAGGCTGATCTTTGGATCATAAATATCTAATCCATCCAGAAAGATCGTCCCGGTATGCCTTGTCCCAAAGATCAAATCTGTCAGCCGATTGAGACTTTTGAGAAGTGTGGTCTTACCGCTACGGGCCGGACCAAAAATGACAAATATCTCCTGGGATCGGATATCGAGGTTGATATCCCGAAGGGCCTGGGTTGAATCATAATAGAAACTGAAATTCTTGATGACGATCTTACTCTGCTGAGACATCGTTGTTCTACATCCGATGACGAATGTACCGGTTAAGTAACCAGTTAGCTATGGTGTTGACGAGCAGAACCAGTAGGATCAAAGCTGCCCCTGTTCCGTAAGCCATCTCCATCGATATCCCTTCCCGAGCAAGGATATAGAAATGGATGGACATGGTGCGGATGGGTGAGAATAAGGAGGTCGGCATGATCAAGGAGGAGCCAGCGGTCAGGATAACGGCAGCGGTTTCCCCGATACTCCGACCGACACTTAGAATGACGCCAGTAAAAATCCCAGGCAGGGCATTTGGCAAGATCGTACGAGTAACTGTCTGCCATCTCGTTCCTCCCAAGGAGAAACTAACCTCGCGATAGGTGTAAGGGATCGTCTTAATCGCTTCTTCAGCTGTACAGATGATGGTGGGCAAAATCATTGCTGCTAAGGTCAAGCCGCCGGAGAGAATAGACCATCCCATATTTAGGAAGATGACAAAAAAGACAAATCCGAACAGTCCAAAGATAATGGATGGTACTCCTGCGAGACAATCCGTTCCAAAACGGATGATGCGGCTGATTCGACTCTCCCTGGTATATTCTCTGAGAAAGATGGCGGTCCCCACGCCCAAAGGGGTTGCAACAAGTACGGCGACAATCGTGAGGGCAAAGGTTCCTATGATGGTCGATAAGATGCCACCCTCACGGCCCATGTTTTTCGGAGAATCGAGAAAGAAACGGAGGTGAAGCACTGGGAGACCTTCACTCAGAATCTGAAAGAGGATGAGGACCATCACTGCAATGGTTGATAATGCAGCGGTCCAGATAAGGACTCTTGCGATGCTCTGGGTCAGATATCGCGTGCGATTAAAGATCAACTCACCCTCCTCCGTGAAAGTGCAATGGCTGAGGAGTTGAGGAGCATGATGATGAAGAAGAGGACAACTCCTGTTGCAAAGAGGGCCTGTCGATGGTCACCGGACGCATAACCCATCTCAATGCCGATATTCGTTGTCAATGTCCTCGCTGAGTGCAGAAAGGAGGCTGGCATCTTGACAGCATTTCCCAAAATCATGATCATGGCCATGGTCTCACCGATCGCCCTGCCCATCCCCAAAATGATGCTGGCCACAATCCCTGACCTTGCAGCAGGGATCATGACCCGCCAGATGGTTTGCCAATGGGTTGCTCCCAAGGCAAGAGCGCCTGCTTTGTAAGAAGGTGGTAGGGCTTTTAAAGAATCCTCTGAGATGCTGATAACGGTCGGGAGGATCATGAAACCCAGGATCACGGAGCCAGAGAGAATGCTTAGGCCGGGCCCTCCCAAATAATTTCGAACAAGAGGGACAAGGACAATCAACCCCCAAAAACCATAGATCACCGATGGGATGGCGGCCAAGAGCTGGATCGTTGGCCTTAACAGCGTTGCCGCCAACGGCGGAGTCCATTCTGAAAGGAAGACGGCGCAGGCCAAACCTAAAGGAACACCTAAGAGAAGAGCTCCAAAGGTTACCCAGAAAGAGCCGACGATCATCGGAAAGATGCCGAAGGAATTCTGGCTCGGAACCCAACGTCCTCCGAGAATAAAGGCTCTTGGACCAATCTTCCAGATCAAAGGGAGTCCTTCCTCGAAAATGAAGAAGGCGATCAGGGCCAGAATGGAAATGGAAGAGAGAGCAATTAACAGAAGGATTTTTTCAATCACCCTCTCTTTTATTTCCATGATCATCCTCCGGAAGTTTATGGCCGGATGGTCACTAACCCTTCTCTTGCAAGCAATTCCTGAGCCTCTGGACTCAAGACGAATTCCAAAAAGGAGTGTGCTTCTCCTTTCGGACTGCCATTGAAAACGAAGAGAAAGGGACGAACCAATCGATATCGGCCATATACAATGTTTTTCAAATTGGGTTCCACACCGGAAATCTTTAAAGCCTTCACCTTCTCATTAACCAGTCCCAAAGAGATATACCCGATGGCGTTTGGATCACCCGCCACCACCTGACGGATGGCACCATTGGAATCCTGGACCAAGGATTCAAGGCTGATCTCCTCCTTTTCCATGACCATTTTCTGAAAAGCTTCTCTTGTTCCCGATCCTTCTTCTCGAGTTACCAGAACGATGGGACGGGAGTGACCTCCCACCTCACTCCAATTTTTTATCTTTCCGGAAAAGACTTGCCTGATCTGAGATAAGGATAAGTCAAGGATCGGGTTTTTAGGATGAACGATAATCGCAATGGCATCCCTCGCGATGGTCACGGCATATAGACCCTTCTCTTCAGCCATTAAGGAACGGGAGGACATTCCGATGTGGGCTGCATGGGTCTTCACGGCTTCGATCCCAGCGGTCGATCCTCCGCCCTGAACATAGATATGGGATCCAGGATGGCGAATCATATATTCCTCAGCCAGCAATTCAGCAAATGGCTCCACCGAAGTGGATCCAGCCACTGTGATCCCGGCTTTGGATCGTTGGCAGCCCATGGTCATTGAAACAACCAAAAGAAACAAAAGAAATCCCAATCTCCAAATTCCAAATCCCAAATAATTTCCAAATTCCAAATTCCAATGGCCAAATCCCCCCTTCCCCCCTTTAGCAAAGGGGGGTGTGGGGGGATTAAATCCATGACGTAAGATTTGTTTAGGATTTAGTGCTTGGGATTCTGTGCCTATCATAAATTTTTTACAATTTGAAATTTGAAATTCCTGCCTGCAGGCAGGTTTATCCATATCTTCCCGTGACATAATTTTCAGTTCGATGGTCTTTTGGCCGTGTGAAGATATCTCCTGTAGGGCCATATTCAATCAGCTCCCCTAATAGAAAGAAACCTGTCCAATCGGAGGTGCGGGCGGCCTGCTGCATGTTGTGCGTGACGATCACAATCGTATAGTTCTTTTTCAATTCCTGCATCAATTCCTCAATCTTCAATGTTGCTAAAGGATCGAGCGCTGAGCAGGGTTCATCCATAAGGATCACTTCAGGCTGAACCGCTAATACTCGGGCAATGCACAGACGTTGTTGTTGCCCGAGAGTTAGGCCTAAAGCGTTTCTATAGAGGCGATCCGATACCTCTGGCCAAAGAGCAGCACCCTTGAGGCTGCGCTCCACCTTCTCGTCAATTGCATCCTTCGAACCCATTCCCAGGACTTTAGGGCCAAAGGCAACATTTTCGTAAATGCTTTTTGGGAATGGATTTGGGCGTTGAAAAACCATACCCACCCTCTGCCTGAGAGCGACCACGTCAGTGCCCGGCCGATAAATATCCTCTCCGTCGAGTGTGACGCTTCCTTCGGTGCGGGTATGAGGGATGAGTTCGTTTGTCCGATTGAGGACCCGGAGAAAGGTCGATTTCCCACAGCCGGACGGGCCGACCAAGGCAGTGATCTGGTTGACTCTGATGACGATATTGATCTCTTTGAGAGCTTGGACTGGGCCGTAATAAAAATTGAGCCCTCGCGCTTCCATCTTGACGATAGGATGGCACTCCGTCATCGGAATACTTTCGTGCCGAACGATTTTTTTCGATTCCGCTTGAAATTACCAGATTATGATCTTGTGATCAAGCCCCTCACCTTTCCTCTTCTCCCCCAAGGGGAGTGGCCGGAGTGAGGGGAATTAACCAAAGCGTCCGGTGATGTAATCTTCGGTCAATTCTTGGGATGGATGAGTAAATACCTTGTCTGTCTTGTCAAATTCAATGATCTCTCCCAGATACATAAACGCTGTATAATCAGAAACCCTTGCCGCTTGTTGCATATTGTGTGTGACAATGATAATGGTGATTTCCTTCTTGAGCTGCATGATGAGTTCTTCAATCTTTGATGTGGCCGTGGGGTCAAGGGCTGATGTAGGTTCATCGAACAATAAAATTTCTGGATCTGTCGCAAGAGCCCTCGCAATGCACAATCTCTGCTGCTGGCCTCCCGAGAGGTTGTACGCCAGGTCGTTGATCCTGTCCTTGACTTCATCCCAAAGGGCAGCCTGTTTCAATGCTCTCTCCACCCTTTCTTTTAAGAAATCCATTTTAGTTTCCCCTCTCACTCTGAGGCCATAGGCAACATTTTCAAAGACCGTTTTGGGAAAGGGGTTTGGTTTTTGAAAGACCATGCTGATTCGCATCCGGACCTCGATGGGATCCACCTTGGGACCGATAATATTCAATCCATCGGGATATAAGATAATCTCGCCTTCATACCGGTTATTGGGGTAGAGATCGTGCATACGATTAAAGCAACGGAGGTAGGTTGTTTTGCCGCAACCTGAAGGCCCGATCAAGGCTGTAATCTTGTTTTTGGCGATCGGCAGATTAATGTTTTTGAGGGCCCGAAAGTCATTGTAATAAAAATTGAGGTTTTTGACCTCGGCCTTCATATTTTCTTGAAATGTGGTGGCCATGCTTGCTCCGGATGATTCCTACCACTTTATCCTTTTTCGGAATCGGTATCTCAAATAGATTGCAAACCCATTCATCAAGAGGGTCATGAAAAGAAGGACGATCCCTGCGGCCGCAGCATTCAGATGGAATCCAGCCTGTGGTCTGGAAACCCAGTTAAACATCTGGATGGGCATCACGGTAAAGGGGTCGAGGAGCCATCTGAAAGAGATGAAAGGGAAACTCGAAGATAGAGGTGATGCAGGAAGAAAAGCGATGAAGGTCAGGGCACCCACCGTAATGATGGGTGCTGTCTCTCCAATGGCTCTCGAGAGTCCGATAATCACTCCGGTTAAAATGCCTCCTATGGAATAGGGGAGGATGTGGTCTTTCACAGTTTGCCATTTTGTTGCTCCGAGAGCATAAGAAGCTTCACGGATAGAGTTGGGTATAGCCCGGATGGATTCTCTTGTGGCAATCACCACCATGGGAAGGATCAAGAGTCCCAGAGTTAATCCCCCTGTCAGAATGCTCTCTCCAAATTTCAGAAAATAGACAAATAGCCCTAAGGCGAGAAGACCATAAATGATGGAGGGAACACCTGCAAGATTATTCATATTGATTTCTATCAGATGGGTTAACCAATTCTTTTTACTGTATTCTTCCAGATAAATTCCTGCGGCAATCCCTAAAGGAATGGCTGTAGCCGCAGTGACTACTATGACCAGAGTCGTTCCAACCCAGGCTGAAAGAATTCCTGCCTTCTCCGGAAATCGGGATGGATAAGATGTTAAGAATTGCCAGTTCAGTCTCGGAGAACCGTCGATAAAAAGATCGATCATTAAGGTGAAAAGGAGTATAAAACCAATCAGAGTCGAGAACAGTCCAATGATCCAGAAGATATGGTCCCGGAGCTTATTGAAGGCGATCCTCTTTCTGATATCAATCACTCCTTGTTCTTCTGTTAACATCTTTAATAAACCTCCCTGATTCTTCTTCTGAACCAGAAACCCAGGATATTTAAAGAGAGGGTCATGAGAAAGAGAGTGATACCTGCAGCAAATATCGTCTTGTACTCAAGGGTACCATGGGGAACATCTCCCAAGCTTACACCGACGATATAGGCGGTAAGAGTCTGAATGGATTCAATAGGATTGAGCGTCAGATTGGGCATCATCCCTGCTGCGATGGCAACGACCATTGTTTCTCCAATGGCTCTTGAAATCCCAATAATAAAGGCTGCTGCTATCCCCGAGAATGCTGAGGGAATGACGACTTTAAATGCTGTTTGGAATTTTGTTGCGCCCATGGCATAGGAACCCTCCCGGATATGCATGGGAACAG
>CAZFJD010000068.1:0-12408 GCA_964518775.1 uncultured Syntrophaceae bacterium | reverse complement strand
AGGATGCCCGAACGCTTTTAAACAATACTCTCATTCAAACAAGGCGTATCAAGACAAATCCGCGCCCCCTCGATGATGAAATGCTCTCGTATATTGAAAAGGGTATTTAGTCTTCGTTCGTAAGGATTACGAAAATAGTCCGCCATGGGGGAATCGATAAAGAAGTTGGCCCCACCTTTTGCCATAGAGCAGAGCGTCCATTAGGTCATTGAGTAACAAAGCTGAAAGGTCGAAGCTCAAAGCAAGACAAGTTATTAGTTCACCAAGACATGAGGTCATTGAGGTGAGATAGAAGCTCAAAGACAATGTAGAACAGGTGAAATCTCCTTTTCATTGGCAATGGATCGATTTATTTTCCCATCTCATTTTCTGAATTGAACTGAATTTCCTTCTCCACCTTTTCATAGAACAATTTTAAATTTTCTTTATCCGTCAACACCTGTCCGGAGTGGTCCTCCTTATTGAGGATGACCATGTGACCTCTAAACTCATTGATCTCGTATATTTCACCCGTTATCCAACTCTTTACCCTCATCCCTTTGTCCAGTACTTGCATCATACCTTTTCGCCCCCCTTTTTCCCCCAAAAACTTTTAAGAAAAGATCCGAAGTAGAGGATGAATTTGAATAAAAACCGAAAAATTAGGATCCTTTCAAATAGTTAAACAGGGGATCGCCTTGTGCCCTTAATCCCATTTAACAGTCGCCTCTTTCCTTATCGATAGATGATGCATAAGACTTTAGGGTACAAATTACGTGCCATTTATTCTAATTATTTGACTTTTTTGAATATATCGAATTTAAATCAGGATTCTTTAGTAGGAAGAGAGGAACAAAACTTGTTCGGGTAACAATTTTGTTAAGAATGAGCTTCTCCTTACAAATTTGGACATGGAGCTATCAGTCAGAATAGAATTTCGATTCTTTCTCCCTGACACCTCGAAACAATTCCTTCATTTCGATAACAAGGATCAAATCATGAGAGGTGCAACAGAAAAGCTCTAAACTTTTCCGGAACAATCGGAAATCTATCCCTTGTCGATCTTGCGTTCTTACCGAGCGGGTCTAACGAGGCCAAATGAGCTGAGAAAACTTCATTAGGCGTGCAACGGATTGGGATTTGATCTATCCGCGTCTTGATGCGATAGACTCAAAGACTGGCCATCAGCTTTTTCACCCTCTCAACACAGAGTCGAGGGCTGGAGAAAACAGGTTTTCCCACATCCTGAGAGAGTTGGCTTTCGAGCCCCGCCATAGAGGCTTGAGCAAGAACGAAGGCATCCACCCTATTCACGGCTGACAAGGCCTTCTCCTTCACCATCTGATCATGTCTTGCCTTATCTCCCGACATCAGGATCTCGAAGGCGCCTTCACAAAGAAGCCTCTCGGTCTTCACCGGTTTTCCAATCTCACTCCCCTTCGTTTGGACCAAACGGATCGTCGGTTCCAACGTGGTTGGGACGGTAGCAAGAACCCCAATCCTCTCCGCCTGATCTACTGCCTTCTCTGCCATGGGTTCATCGATCTTCAGAATGGGGATCTTCACAAGTCTTCTCGCCACATCAATCGTCTCACCCATGGTTGAACAGAGGGATAGGATCGCATCCGCACCAGTCTCCTCTGCAGCCACGACATAATGGCACATTTTTCGGATGATCGAAGGAGTCACCTTTCCCTCCCTCATCACATCAGCCAATAGGGAATCATCAACGATATTGACCATTCTCACATCCGGCAATGCCTCTTGAAGCATCTTCATCACAGAGGTTTCAACATTGAGGAAAACAAAACTTGTGTGGATCAATGCCAGTGTCTTCTTCACGACGGTCTCCTTTCCTGCTCTTATCATTGGTCAGAAATAATCACTTTTGAATCGAGAAACTTTCTCCCTCCAGATGGTATCTCCCGGAGGGCAAACTGACGAAAAAGGTTCTCCTCAGAAGAGATCCGAAAAATATGGCGTTGTACTCGTCACGTTGAAATGGAGAGAAGGGGGCCAAAGGCCTAAGGTCTATAGGAAACAAAGACCCCTCTTTTGTATCGACTGATAATCAGTTTATCCTTCTCCAATTTGGTAAAGGCATTGCGGACCGTCTGCCTGCTCACATTGAAATGGAGGGCAACGGCCTCCTGGATTAGCCTCTGCCCATCCTTCAATTTTCCAGAAAAGATCATCTTCTTCAGTTTTTGATAGACATCTCTGTTGATGTTCCTCCTCGTTAATTTCCTTTGAAAGATCTCTTTGAGAACATCATCCGGTATCTTATTCTTCATACGAACCCCTTTCTATGGAATCTCTTGGAATGGACGTTTCTTTCACCCCACAATAGAAGTCTAATCGCTAAGTTTGAACAAGTCAACAAGAAATTAAGCAAATTAAACGTCGGATCTTTGGGGCCAGCGGGTTGGATCAGTGGAAGGAGGAGTGTTTAAGTCTGTGAGGCAGGCTACTCCTCAAAAGGGGATAAAAAAGTTCACTCCCCTCTCAGAAGAAGGGGTGATCTGCATCTCCAAGAATGTCCCTTCCCCTTTTGAGTCGAGAGCGAGATGGAAGAACATAAATACTTCCCTCTTCTTTATTTTGGATTCAAGAAGTTCAAAAGTGACCTTTGCTCTCCCCTCGTCAACATATCGGTTCCTACTCGTAGGCAGTCTCAGAATGGATGGTCCAAGCTCTGAACTTAAGGATTGTTTTTCTTTGACTCCCTGAAGATCCAAAAGCTTGTAGATCCATACCGTTGGAGGAACTTTGTGGAGGGAAACAATTTTGTCGATGGAGTCGATCAGTTTGAGCTTATGGTTCGTCTTTAGACCTTCCAAAAAGGACCTGAGTTCAAATTTGGAACCCTTCACGGCTTGGGCATCATCTTTCTGTGAAATATGAGATTGACCACTCTCCTCTGGTTTCTCCATTTTACCGATGCTTTCTTGATAAGAAGGAGTGTTCATTGTCTCGACTGTATCGGCCCATCCATGGCTGACGAAGCCGAAAATGAACAGGATCAACAGAACTGTAATCCTCTGAGTGGTCATACGTCCAAGAATGGTCCAAGAGGTATTTGAAAGAAACGCTTTTTGTACCAAATGGTTACATCTTTTGACACCCTTTGATCCCATGGAAGCACCAATCCAGTTTTAAAATAAGCAATTTACATGCCAATGGATCGATTCTCCAGACCTGTAAAAAGGGATCAAATGGCGTTAAAAAGAAATCGATGGGGTCGATAGATGGGTGTCAGATTTCCTCAAGATGTTTAATTTTGTCCTCCCCGGCCTTTAACTTTTTTGATCAGAGGTGTTACAAAAATAGACGCTCCAAAAACCTGATGCCTTTACAAGTTGGCCGAAGTGTCATACATTAATATTCACCTGAAGGACGGAATTTCCTCTTATCTCCATCAATAATGAAGGGACTAGCTGTCATGAGAATTCGAAACCCAGGAAGGGTCCGGGATCACCTCTGGTTTTTGGGCCGTGAAGAGTCAGGGGTCTATCTTTTAGAGGGGAAGGACGGTTCCACCCTCATCAGCGGAGGCATAAGTTACATTGTTCCAGACTTACTTCAACAGTTCAAGGAATTCGGCATTGATGAGAATCGAATTTCAAAACTCCTCATCCTCCATGCCCATTTCGATCATGTGGGAATCGTCCCCTTCTTCAAACGGCGCCATCCAAGACTGGAAGTCTATGCCTCCACGAGAGGCTGGGAGATCCTTCAGATGGAAAAGGCCATCAACACGATCAATGAGTTCAGCCGAATGGTTACAAACCGGATGGGAAAGGAAGAGGTCCATTCCACCTATGATTTGGATTGGCGAGATGATGTATCGGGCAAGTCCGTCCGTGAAGGGGATCGAATCGATCTCGGCGGCCTCGAGGCCTCCATCCTTGAAATCCCTGGCCACTCCTCCTGTTGTATCGCCGCTTATATCCCTGAATGGAACACTCTCTTCCCAACGGACGGAGGAGGCATCCCGTTCGATCGGACGATCGTCACTTCGGGAAATTCCAACTACACCAAGTACCAAGAGAGTCTGGAAAGACTCAAACCTCTTGAAGTGGAGTACTATTGTGCTGACCATTATGGATACGTCACAGGAAAGGAGGCCAGAGAATTTATCCCGAAGACAATCGAGATGGCAAGGCAACAGCGTGCCCGGATCGAGGAGGCTTACCGAAGCACCAAAGATATTGATCTGGCTGCCCGGAGGCTGATCTCCTCCTTTTATGATGAAAATTCTGACTACTTCCTCTCTCCTGAAATCTTTCTCGATGTCTACCGCCAGATGGTCCGGCACATCGCCAGTGTGATGGAGGGAAATGCCTGAATCGGCTGATCACTCGCCTTAAACAACGGGATGAAAAAGAGGAAGAATGAGAAATTTGGAAGGACGGATTAACCAATTGGCCCAATGGATGTTCGAGGCGAAGTATTTGGTCGTCTTCACGGGTGCGGGCATCAGTACAGAATCGGGCCTTCCCGATTTTCGGGGCCCTGATGGCATTTGGACAAGGCAGGCCAAAGGACTTCCAGCAAAGGTCCGACCCTTCTCTTCGGTCGAGCCGAATGCGGGGCATCGAGCCATCGTGGAACTTCAGAATTTAGGCAAATTGAGGTTTCTCATCTCCCAGAATGTGGATAACCTTCATCTGCGATCAGGCATTCGGCCCGATATCCTCGCCGAACTCCACGGCAATATCACCAAGCTTCGATGCCAGAAGTGTCGAACCCAAGTCGATCAATCCCTGGGATTAGAGATCTGCCCTTGTGGCGGCAGGTTCGGTTCCAGTGTGGTTAACTTTGGCGATCCCTTACCCAAGAAGGAGCTGGACGACTCCTTCTTCCATTCTGCCCATTCCGATCTCTTTATCGTTGTTGGATCGAGTCTCGTGGTCAGTCCAGCCAATGAGATGCCAAGAATCGCAGTCCAGTCAGGAGCCCGCTTAGTGATCATCAATCAGGGAGAAACTCCTTTGGACGAAGAATGCGATTCACGCTTTGAAGAAAGGATAGGAGAGGTATTGCCTCCGGCCGTAGAGAGATTGAAGGAGTTGATCAAGGAACGCTCATGAAGATGAAGGCATCATCTTCCTCTGGGAGAAGAAGGAGGCTCTCATCAGGCACCAAAACAGAAGGTTCGACTCTTCTTAAGGGATGGAAACCTAAGACGAGAGAGAGGGCCCGATATGCCCAGTGGATGTCTGACAAAGAACTGTACGGAGGCCCGTCCCTCTGAGAAGATCGTGGACCTCCATCATCTCCTGATAGGAGGGCCTTCGAATCGCCTTTCTAAATTCAGGCCGGTAGTCAAGGACACAGACCTGAAGATCTGGATCAATCTTCGAAATCTCCTTTCCGATCCCCTCCACCTCTTTCAAGGAGATGAGGTCACGGTTATAGGGGATACCAATACCAAGAAAGAGGCGACCCTTATAATATTCAGCAATATAGCGGACAGCTTCCCACGAAGTTTTTAAATAAAGGGAGGCAATGGCTCGGTCCTCAAGGCCTGTGATGTAGCAATAGGTTTCTATGTCGATGGCCTTGAGATCGATCCCCACATCGGTCATCCCTGCCTGAATGAGCTCATCAACATATTCATGAGTGAGGAGCGTCCCGTTCGTATCCACATGAAGCCTCGCCTCTTTGTCTGGATTGAGCTTCCTAAGAATCTCTAAGAATTGAATGAGCCAAGGGCGATTGAGTGTCGACTCCCCTCCAGAGATCGCCATCCGATCAACCCTCTCCCTCGTCCTCGCACGGGTGAGTGAAAGGGCCGCTTCCTCAGGGGTGAGGTAATTCCCTTTTCCACAATAGGTCGTCGTCCAGTTCTGACACTGAGGACATCGGAGATTACACCCAGCCGTAAAGCAGGCGACTTCGATATTTCGTCCCAAACTCTTCAGGTTCCATGGCGTCCCGACACCTCCGACCGGGTGGCCTTGAAATCCATGAATGATTCGAAGGGGTGAGCCATGGCGAGGAAAATCTCTCTGAATCCTCATTCCATCACTCACCTCCGTCACGCAGATGGGAAGGATGGCTCCGTTTATTTCCATTGCGCAACTCATACATCCTCCCACTCCGCATGGGACAAAGATTCCATCCCGTTTTGGGAAGGGAGAAATTGGAAAGTTGTGAAGTTGAAGGGCCTCCTTAATGGAGATCCTTGACGGAACTTGAAGAGCGTTCCCATCAAAATAGATCGTAATCGTCTCCGAAGAAGTCCTTTCTTCCATCTTGACCGCGGCATAGGGGCAGGAGATCTCACAGGCACGGCAGCCAATACAAGACTCATACCGGCAGATCCATTTTCTGCAATATCGGCAATCTTGACAGAGGTGAGGATCTCTTTTTGAAATGGAAGGAGCCATGATCGAATACAATCTTATCATTGATTTGAGATGAAGTCATTCTTAGGGGTGTGAGCCTGAGGGTTGCAAAGTGAGGCGGATGGCCTAGACTAAATTTGACGGGTTCTATTTTTAATTTGAAAGGACAAAGGAGTATGATACGATTCCATCAACAGACTAAAATGAGAAAGGGGCGAAGATGGGAGCACGAGGAAAAGCTCTGGTGACAGGGGCAAGCAGCGGGATCGGACGGGAGACAGCCATCCGACTGGCCAAAGAGAAGTTTCAGGTTATTGCTGCAGCCAGACGGAGTGAACGGCTGATGGAACTTGCAGCCATGGATCAGAATATCATTCCCCGAGCAGTGGACCTCTCCGATCCTCAGGCAGTAGAAGATTTCTGCCATGAAATCTTGGCACTGCCCGAGCCTGTCTCTATCCTCATCAACAGTGCAGGATTCAGCATGCGAGGGGCCCTGGAAGATGTCTCCCTTTCTGGGATCAGGCGTCTCTTTGAGGTCAACCTCTTCGCTCTCATCAGGGTAACCCAAGCCTGTCTGCCGGGAATGCGACGGCTCAGGAAGGGCACGATCGTCAATCTCAGTTCGATTGTAGGAAAATTTCCATTTCCTACAAGCGGGGTCTATTCGGCCACAAAGCATGCTGTGGAGGCCATCAGTGACGCCTTGCGCATGGAAGTACGTCCCTTTGGAATTCGGGTGGTGACGATCCGGCCCGGTGTGATTGCCACAGAGTTTAACGAAGTCGCCAATCGACTGACAGGAGACCTCCTCTCCAGGACCGATCCGGATTACAAACCTGTGTATCAGGCTTACGGCGCAAGCATGGCCAAGCTCTTTTCCAATGTCTCCATCCCAGGACCAGAGATCATTGCCGACCTCATTCTCGAGGCTGTGCTTTCAGACTCTCCCAAGCCTGTCTATGCCGCAGGTCCTTTTGTCAAGGAAATCCTTGGATCCCGAAATCAATTGGATGATGACGCCTTTGATCTCTTCATGAGCGAAAAAACAGGACTAAAGGGTCTGAAAGTTTAAGAAAGGGGGACTCTTTATTTTTTGAGGACTTCGACGACTTCAAATTTGCTGAAGAGCCATTTCTTTTCGATCTTCTTTAGGACGGATCCAAGTTCGTGGGCCTCATCGATATATTCTCCGCTGCTCGACTTTCCTCTCACCTTAGCCGTTAAGGTAACCTTTGCGATCCCTTTATCTGGAAAGGCAATCACAAAGTCATAAAATTTCAAATCGAGTTGTGAAAATGATAACCGGCCGCTGCCTGCATAACTGGAGATCTCTTCACGCGTATAACTTCCTGAAAATGAATAAGCGGGAATCTTAAATTCACAGGTCCCATCGAAGAGCGTCCCGATATTTTTGATCTTATAGGCCATGGTAATTGGGCTCTCGCCGGGCTCTTTCGAAACCCACTCCGATAGCAGACCAAACTGCTTCTTGACCTTCTTCTCTTCGCTGGGAAAGAGATAGAGGGCCACCGATATTGCAGCCAGCCCAACCAATGCGCCTACGATGATCGATCGATACTTTACCATAATGGCACACCAACAATACGTTTCATGGAAGCCTGTCCGAAGAGATGATTTTCCATCGGCATATTACGATTATCTCCGACAACATAAACATGATCCTTCTCCACTTGTCGAGATGGAAGGTTCCAGTGGCATGGATAACGAACGTAAGGTTCATCCATCTCTTTCTCGTCAACAAAAAGTTTTCCATTGCGAAATTCAACTCGTTCGCCCTCCAAGGCCACCACGCGTTTCAGAAGCATGACCTTGCTACCGGCAAACCGAACGGCGACCACATCATACCTCTTCGGCTTTGAGAAGAGGTAATGCCCCCTCCAACAGAGATTGAAACTTCTGTCTTGGTAGGTGGGATCCATACTCTGTCCCCTGATGAGGAGGGGGGTGCAGATATGACCGAAAAAAAGGTAGGCGAACAGGGCAATGATGGAAGCCCTGATCAGGAACTTTGGGGTTAAGGATGGGAAAAAGAATTGGCGGATCTTCTTGTTCACAACCATTTGTCAGAGACGGGCCTTCCCGTATCTTCGTGCTGCTTTGCCCCGCACCCTCTAACGCCCCGCTCGAAGTTTCTTCCCCCAGAATGCCCTGCGCTTCTCCGGCCTCGCTCCGCCTGCCACGCTTTGCGAAGCAAGGCGGGGCGAAGCGGGCCAACACGGGGTGCCAGGTTTACCAGGTAGGTGGAAAGATCCTTTCGATCTTGGTGACCACTCCATTCTTGAAATGAATCACGGTGGTCCTCTCCCCCAGGTCGGGATCACCGATGTAATAGTACCTCTTCACCAGAGTCTCCCTTCTCACCATTCCCCCCGGAGTGTAATAGCCCTTTACTTCAACCTCGTCTTTCACTTCCCGAGTGGGCGGGCCAACACGGCTCAAGACCTCGGCTTCGCTCATCCCCTCTGTAAGGTGTTTGAACTTCTCAAATGGTATGAAACCGGAACGAGGTCTTGGCGGTGTTACCGGTGGACCCTCTGGCTCAGCAACAGAAGGGGACAGGACCTTTTCCAATGGCTGTACTGGTTCATCGTAGCGATCCGGAACGACAATTCTTTCAACCCGATCTCGAAACCTCTCCGGAACGTGGTACAAGTCGTCGGTAAGATAGACAACTCCTTTCTCATCGATCCATTTGTAAACTTCTCCGGCCAATCCCAAGGTTGGTGCCAGTGATAAGATCGAGATAAAAATGGATATGAAGATCTTTTTTAAATAGTGTCCTCGTTTCATGCAGTCCTAATTTATTTATACCACTCTTCGCCAAGAATGCAAGTAACGCCTCACTCTCGCGTGCGAACTTGCCAAGATCTGACAGGGATGTCGGAGAAAATCTTATAGCGGCAACCTCAGCTTGTCCCTCAAACTAAAAAATTTGCCCAAACAGGTCGAGGACTTCGCTACGATTATGGAAGTCACCCTTGCCCAAAAAAAATTTTATATAATCCGCTTGATAAGATTTTCGAAGGCATTCCTGGCGGATCGGCGGATTTCACCCTGTGTAAGTGAGGCATTACGGATGCAATGATTTTTGGATTGCCTTCCCTCCCTTTTCTTTGTAAGATGGGAAAAAAAGCGAGGGCTTCAAGATGGACCTAAATCGTTTCGTTCGAAAAAAAGAATTGATCGATTTGACGACCCAGCTGGTCCGGATACCCACTGAAAATCCGCCGGGGAATGAGAAGAAGGCCTTCCTCTTTTTGAAACCTATCCTCTCCAAGATGGGCTTCAACGTCAAAATCCTCCTTTCCCCAAAAGGAAGATGGAACATCGTCGCTGAAAAGAGATGGACGAGAGGTGGCCGAACGCTCATCTTCAATGGCCATCTCGACGTTGTGCCTGCCGGCAATCCAGCTCAATGGAGGTACCCTCCCTTCCAAGGAAAGCTCGTTCATGGAAGGATTTATGGTCGAGGCGCATCGGATATGAAGAGTGGGGTGGCCTCTTTTCTTCATGCCATCTCCATGATCAACCGTTCGAATATCCATCCCGATCAGGGCGCTGTGATCCTCCATCTCGTCTCCGATGAAGAGTCTCATGGCCACCAGGGCATGGGCTTTCTGGCGCAAAAGCGAGCGGTTCGAGGCGATGCCGCCATTGTTGGAGAACCCTCAAACCTCACTCCCGTCATTGCTCAAAAGGGAGCTCTCTGGCTCAGGATTGCTACCAAGGGAAAGTCAGCTCATGGCTCAAGACCTCACGTCGGTTTAAATGCGATTGAGAAGATGATGATGGCCATCGATCAGATCCGTTCCATCCCGTTAGAGAAGGAACATCCCTTGGTCGGGAAGCCAACGTTTAACATTGGAACGATTCAAGGGGGGACGAAGGTCAATATGGTCCCTGACCGATGTGAGATCGAAGTCGACCGGAGAGTCTTACCCATTGAAACGAAGGAAGAGGTGTTAAGGGAAACGAAAGAAGCCCTCGATTCGCTTCAACTCAAAGATCCATCGTTCGAATATCAGATGGAGGAGATCGATTTTGCAGAACCCTGTGAAATTAACCCCGGGGAAGAGATCGTAAAGGTCACGGTAGACGCGATTGCAGAGGTGAAAGGAGAAAAGCCGAAGGTGAAGGGATTCTCTGGATTCACAGATAGCCGTTTCTATATCAGCCAATTTCATGTTCCGACGCTCATCTTAGGGCCGGGAGAGACCGATCAGTCCCATACGACGGATGAGTCCGTTGAGGTGGAGGCTTTGGTTCAAGGTGCCCAAATCTATGGACTGATCATCCTTAAGTTTCTATCCATTCGTTGACGATAAACTTCGAAATAGAAAACTGTTGGATCAAAATGTCAAAGTTCAAAGCCCAAAGTTCAAATCAATTTCAAATTTCAAAGTTCAAATGGAATAACATTTGGCATTGGGTCATTTGGCATTTATTCGACATTTGAAATTTGGCATTTGGAATTTTATGGGAGGAGAGGTAATGAGACCCTTTTCGATGCATCTTGACTTTAAGACCGGGACACTGACACCCTGTGACCGGACGAATATACGAAAGTTGAGTGATATGAAGGGAATGTTTCTTGACACTGAGTCAGAACGTCGAATTCTTGAGAAAGATGACCCGATCATCTACTCTTTCGGCGAAAGAATATTGCCTGAGGAGAATGGTCATCTTCAGCTGGCTACCACGATCATCCATCCTGGCAAGATTGGTGAAGAATATTTTATGACGAAGGGCCACTACCACAGACGGCCCGATACGTCAGAGGTTTATCTTGGTTTAGAAGGAAGAGGGTGTCTCTTGATACAAATGGAGAAAGGGGATTTCGAGTCGATCGACATTGAGCCGGGAGTCTTAGCTTACATTCCTCCATACTGGGGGCATCGCATGGTCAATACCGGATCAAAACCCTTTGTCTTCTTTGCCGTCTATCCTGGAGATGCAGGCCATAATTATGGTGATATCGAGAAGACCGGGTTCATCAAGATCCTTGTTGAAAGAGATGGGAAACCCCTCCTGATCAACAATCCGAGGTGGAAGCAAGGATGAAAGTCGATCTTCAAAAGATCTTAAAAGAATTATCCCCCTATCGAGAGAGGAAGGCAACGATCGACGCAAAGCATGCTGCCCTCCTTGTAATCGATATACAGAACTATTTTCATCGGATCGTCCAACCCGTTTTGCAGAATATCTTGCGGGTCATCCATTCCTGTCGCCAAAGAGATGTCCTCATCATCTTCACACAGCACGGTCATACGGACCCAGCATCAGATGGAGGCATTCTCGGAGAATGGTGGGGAGAGCTAATCATCGATGGGACAGAGAGTTGGAAGTTTCTTCCAGAGATTAGAATCGAACCAAGGGATATAGTCCTTCCTAAGAAACGTTACAGCGCCTTCTTTGAGACCGATCTGGAAAAGATGCTCCGATCGAGAGGAATTCAAGACTTGATCATCTCAGGTGTGATGACCAACCTCTGCTGCGAGACTACGGCCAGGGATGCCTTTATGAAAGACTACCGAGTATTCTTTCTGATTGATGGGACAGCCACTCGAAGGAGCGAACTCCATCTCGCCACCTTGAAAAATTTAGGTTTTGGCTTCGCCTACCTCCTCACCTGCGAAGAGTTGATCCAGATGTTAAAACCAGTGTGACAATCCTTTTGAGTTTCTCCTTCAATATCAACCATAAAGGACTCTGCCTTCCTTCAATATGGCTTTCAGGAAGGGATCACCCATTTTAAGTCTTTTTTCAAACTCCTCCGGTCGGTAAACAAGGAAGTCA
Source organism: uncultured Syntrophaceae bacterium (assembly GCA_964518775.1). GTDB lineage: Bacteria > Desulfobacterota > BSN033 > BSN033 > UBA1163 > JACAEX01. The sequence goes on along the minus strand of CAZFJD010000068.1, from coordinate 256 downwards.
ACTGGGATATTCCGTTCAATCATCCTGCTCAATTCCCTAATTCGGTCTGCTCCATAGAGGGGGGTATCCTTTTTGATAATGAGCAGATCCACATCACTATCTGGAGTGATCCTTCTCTGGGAAGCACTCCCAAAAAGAATGATCTTCTCAGGTTTAAATTTTTCAATAATCTGAGCAGTAATGCTTTCAAGCTCCTTCTCAAAATCAATATTCATGGCACCCAACCTACATTATTAATGTTTTAGGAGTTCCAAAA
>CAZFJD010000067.1:0-12411 GCA_964518775.1 uncultured Syntrophaceae bacterium | reverse complement strand
CCTCAGCGGAATCAATAGAGTAAATATTTTGACCTTATCTTGCTAAAATTCTCAAGGGAGGATTGCCAGTTCAGGACGATTGAATTAGGATCTTGTCCGCCCTTGATAGCCTGAAGGACTTCGTGGGAACCGATCAAGGGCAGCGTTTTATCGAGATGGAAATCGTTGGGATAAAGCCGATGGAGTGCGGAGGCGATCTCAACCCCAAGGGCAGGGGAGTCTAATGCATGCCGATCCACCAGGACGATCTGGACACCATGGCACAACTGGTTCTCGAAGCGGTTGGCCCTCGGTATGAATTCAACAGGCATAAATCGGGCACCCTGGATTTTGCGTCCGTTCAGATAGTCAGCAAGTTCCCTTGCGTTGATCCATGGAGCTCCGAGAAGTTCAAAAGGTGTATCTGTTCCTCTCCCCACACTCACATTTGCTCCCTCGACCATCGCAACGCCAGGATAGAGGGTTGTTTGGTTGAGCGTCCGTAAGTTCGGAGATGGACTCACCCACAGCAGGCCTGTCTCATCGTACCAATCCGTGCGTTGATAGCCGCGCATCTTGATGACCTTTAGCTTCACGCCGATCTGGTTTTCAGCATTGAACATCGAGGCGAGTTCAGCCACTGTCATACCATGCCGGAGGGGCATGGGAAAATAACCGACAAATGATTTTAAATCTCCATCCAACACAGGGCCCTGTACCACCGAACCGGTAATAGGATTGGGTCGGTCGAGGATAAAGAAGGCAATGCCCTTCTTAGCTGCAGCCTCCATCGCATAAGCCATCGTAGTGACATAAGTGTAGAAACGGACTCCCACCTCCTGGATATCGAAGACCAACGCATCGAGACCATGGAGCATCTTCCCCGCAGGACGATCGACCTCCCCATATAAGCTGTAGACAGGAAGGTCTGTTGCAGGATCGACTGAAAAAGAGACCCTCTCTTCCATTTTTCCAGAGAGACCGTGCTCCGGGACGAAGATGGAGACGAGGCTCACGCCCGGTGCCTTGAAGAGGAGATCGATGGTACGCTGCCCTTCTGAATCGAGGCCTGAATGGTTGGTGATCAGTCCGACACGCAGACCCGATAACGGTTCAAACTTCTGGGCTTTCAATGTATCGATTCCGGTTTGAACCTTACCGCTCCGAAAGCCTTGCATGCGATAACTCTTCATGACCTCGTAATAACCGGTCAGGGATCGATGGGTCGATAGAATTTGTTCTGTTGAAACAGGTTTGAGAGCAGCAGCAACAAGCGTAGCAATCTGAGACCGAAGCGCTCCTACATCGCCTTTTCCGTCTGGGTGAACTCTGTTGGTTAAGAGAATGATGTAAGTCTTGGAAACTGGATCAATCCAAATTGAGGTTCCGGTAAACCCTGTATGTCCGTAGGAACCTACTGGCAAGAGCTCCCCTCGATTAGAAGCAAAGGGTGAATCAATATCCCAACCCAATCCTCGCAGAACCATCTTATTGGGCGGCGTCTGGGGGATGGTCATCTTTTCAACCGTGAGCGGGCTTAAGATGCGCACGCTTTTTTTGGCTCCGCCATCGAGGAGTGTCTGCGCGAATATGGCAAGATCATCAGCAGTGGAGAAGAGTCCGGCATGACCCGCCACCCCGCCCATGTGATAGGCAACAGAGTCATGGACTTCTCCGCAGAGCATCTTTCCTTTCTTTCCGTGCTGGTACTGGGTGGGAGCAATGCGGCTTCTGAGGGAAGGAGAAGGTTTAAACCCTGTGTCATTCATTTTAAGGGGTTTGAATATGTGCTCGGCGCAGTAGGCATCAAGGGATTGATCCGAAATTCGACGGACGAGCTCACCAAGAATGATGAAATTGATGTCACTGTAGATGAAACGAGTACCCGGAGGAGAGAAGGTTTTTTCCTCAGCGATCATCTTGAATGCGGCATCATACCCTGCCCACTTTGGACTTACTCCCAGACTTGGTCGAAGTCCGGAATAGTGCGTGAGGAGTTGGCGCACGGTGATCTCTTCCTTACCGTTGGCCTTGAACTCAGGCCAATGCTCTGCAACCCGATCTTCGATACGCAGTTTTCCCTTCTCCATGAGTTGCATCAACGCCGTCGTGGTGGCAACCACTTTCGTGAGTGAGCCGAGATCGAAGATCGTATCAATCCTCATAGGCAGCCTTTTGGGTTCAATCGCTTGGTAACCGAAGGCCCGGCGGTAGACGACTTTGCCCTGATTCCCAATCAGGACAGCCGCTCCTGGAATCTTACCAGAACGAATCGCCTTGTCGATGATTCCAGCGATGGCAGTCAACTGCCTTTCGTTGATTCCTGGGGTGCCCTCTGACTCATCCTGCGCCCTTACCAAGATTGCCAAAGGCGGTTGCATCAGAATACAGAGGATCAGTGTGATGAGAACAATTTTCAGTCGCATCACAATTCTTAGCCTCCACTTGAAGTACCTCTTAGAGGATTAGTCTTTCAGTCCGTTCCTGGAATAAACGTTACATGGGTTCCAAAGCATCCAGCCATGGGAGCCAAACTCTTCAGCCGCTTTGATTTGGCTCCTAATTTCATGACCGTTGAAGCCCCTCTTGTCGAAGGCATAGTCTCTGAATGCCTGGAGCCATGGTCTGAAGCGAACGGATGACAGACGGGAGCGTTCTTGGGCTCGTCTGAGGGAAAGATATACGATTTCATAGGGGTTTGCAACAGGAAGGCGATACCCAGGAATGCCATATTGAAACCCAGAAGGATAGAGCATTGGGGAAAGATAGTCCAGATGGACGATTAGGTGGTCCAGTTTTTGTCCAATGAATGTATCGTTAAGATTCCAGCAGACATAACCGAAAATGTCGGCGGCGAGAAAGACGTTATAGGGCCTTAGTCTCTTTTTCGCTTCCATCAGAAATCCAGAGATTGCCCTAACCCTGTTCTCCTCTGTGTTTGGCTGAGAAAATCGGAGGTCAATGGCATCAGGGAAACGGACATAGTCAAATTGGATCTCGTCAAATCCATACTGAGCGGCCTCCATGGCAATCTCAATATTATAATCCCACACCTCTTTCTTAAACGGATCCACCCACGCAAGGTTTTCCCGATCGCGCCATATCTCTCCTTTCTGATTCCTCACTGCTAAATCAGGCATCTTCAGAGCCAAGAGATTGTCTTTAAAAACGACGATCCGTGCGATCGTGTAGATTCGCTTTTCCTTTAAGGTTCGTATCAGGTTGGTCACATCTTTTACAGTGATTATTTTTTGAGCTCCGACCTCCGAGGTAAGAGGAACCAGACTCCTGTAAGGTATCATGCCCCTGTCTCCCTTGACATCGATGACAAGAGAATTGAGTTCTGTCTCCTCTATAAGCTTCAGGGCTGATTCACGCAGGGATCTCTCGCCTATGCCATAAAAGGAGAGGTAGAGAGCTTTTGGGGCCAAGGGAAAGAGCCTGACCTCTTGGGGTGCCGCTGCCAGAGAGGGGATCAGGATCTGGTCAGATCTTAAATAGCCATAGGCCCTCACGCCCACCTTGTTTCCGTTGCTGTTAATGCAGAAGATGCCATTTTCGTCAGTATGCTCAACATGACCATTATGATTGCTGACAACGATTGCTCCTTTCAGGGGTTTTCCTGTAAAGAAATCGACCACTTTTCCAATGTTGTACGCAAATGCGTTATCAGGAATTGACAGGAAAAGGGTCAAAAGTAGGGCTGTAGAGGTATACAAAAAGGGATTTTGTAAGGCAGGGCGTTTGCTCTTAGAAACACGTAATATGTTAAATTCATTGGTAAAATCTGACAACAAATTTGGAATCTTCAAGACCATGTCCTCTTTGGTTGAAGAATTTGTCCAGTGATTGGTTTGTGCAAGCACAATGCCAGACTCGGTATGGAACAGATCTTTTGAGCGATGCCTGACTTACATGGGGAGAAATCCGCAAATCCGCCAGGAATGTCTCCTAAAATCTTATCAAGCGGATTGTCTAAATTTTTTGGGTAAGGGTAACTTTCATAACCCTAGCGCAGTCCTCGGTCTATTAGGGCCTTTCTTTAGTTTGAGGGACGAGTTGAGGTTGCCGCCATAAGATTTTCGCCGACATCCCTGTCGGATCTTGGCAAGTTCGGACGGTAGGATGAAGCATTACTCTTTTAAAAAGATTTATCGGCGATCGGCAAGATTAAGAAGTGGGTGGCAACTGCGTTCCTTGTTATTCATCTCAGGCCTGCCTACCCTGTCTGCCGACAGGCAGGCGCAGCCGGGAAGGGAACGGTTTACTTCTCACCGAGCAGGATTCGAATTGTGTCGTCTGCGTTCCTCCTTTCCTGATGGACCATGAGATACCGGGGAAGGGTCATCATATTCTCAGAGGGACTGGCATGACGTCGCTCCATGGTGAACGCGGCCACATATCCGGACTGGATAACCTTGCGGATCAGCCACTCATCGTAAATGCCAAATGGCCATGCCAGCATATCGACCTTAACACCGAGCTCTTTCTCGATCCTTTCTCTCGACTTTTTTAGCTGTTTTTCAACGAAGTCTTCATATTCCGCAGGCTTTAGCCTCTTTTTTTCCTCCTTAAAGTTGGGATGCCAAAATGTGTGGGACTGGAAGTCGAAAAGCCCTGTCTCTTTCAGTTCCCTGAGTTGATCCCACGTCATGGCATAAGAGGCATTGGATATAGCGGAGGGATATAAGAAGAGGGTGACCGGAACTTGGTATTTTTTTAGGAGAGGTGACATTTCAGTGTAGACCGATTTGTGGCCATCGTCGGCAGTGATCACCACCGACCGAGAAGGAAAGGGAGCCTTTTTCCCGAGGTAATGATCGACCAAATGCCTAAGAGGGATGACGCTATGGCTGTGACTCTTCAGATACTTGAGATGGGATTCGAAGGTGGATGTGGTGACTGTCATGCCATCGGCAGCGAGAGGCCCAAACCGATGGTAGAGGAGAATAGGCACACGAATTCCTGAAGGACTTCTTGACTCGGGATTGGCCGGGGACTGCCATAACAGGAGGAAAACGAATATCGAGAGGATGATTCGGCAGGTTTTCCTCAGATTGATGAAGTGAAGGGCCGGAAACTTATATTGGTAAAGAAGAGAAACACTGTCCTCCGAAAGTGGCACTGGCTTACACGCGAATCGACTTTTCTCCCTTAGCAATCCGTCTCCGCTCCTCTTCCCTGATCTCCCTTCTCAGAAGTTTCCCGACCTTCGACTTTGGTAACATATCTCTGAATTCAATATAACCCGGAACCTTATAGGCTGCCAGTCGCTCTCGGCACCATTTTAACAGTTCGGTTCCACCCACGCCTCTGGCATCCTGTTTAAGCACGACCATTGCTTTTATGCGTTCGCCCACGTTCGGATCTGGAACACCCACCACACATGCTCCCACAACTGCAGGATGGTCTTGTAAAACGGCCTCAATCTCGGAACAGGAAACCCGATATCCCTTATATTTTATGACATCTGCACTTCGATCGACGTAGTAAAGCTGTCCATCGTTATCCGTTTGGACAAAGTCCTTCATCCGATACCAGATCTTGCCATCGATCTCGATATACGAAGCCGCTGTCTCTTCCGGTTTGTTCCAGTAAGCCTTGGGGATGTACTGGGAGGTCACCAGGAGTTCACCTGGGGTATCCCTTGGCAAGTCCTCCAGAGTGTTTGGATCCACAATCTTGATTTCCCTCGAAGGTAATGGAAACCCGATGCTTCCTGGCACGGGTTCCTTGTCTAAGGGTGTCATTGCGACGAAGCCTACTTCTGTTGCGCCGAAGACCTGATAGATCGGCACTCCGAACTTTTTCTTCCAACGATTAAAAACCTCGAGGGGTAGAACATCCCCTCCGCTCCAGCAGTACTTCAGTGAAGATAGGTCGTACAAGTTGAGCCGATCATTTTCGAGAATCATACGGTAAAGAGTAGGGGCACCGAGGAATAGCGTTCCCCGATACCGCTGGATGGCTTCTAAGATGGCATCGACCTGAGGAATAGGCATCAACACCGCTGTATTCCCCTTGCTCAGAACCATTCCCAAGATGATCCCTTGGGCCATTTGGTGGAAAAGAGGATTCACCATGATAAATATCTCCTCACCTTCTGAGATATGGCCCTCACCCACGGCGCGAATCTCATTGACAAAGGAGACCATCCCTGTATGGGTGGATGGGCAGCCCTTTGGAAAGCCTGTCGTCCCACCTGTATAAAGGATGTAGCAGAGATGCTCTGAGGGGTTGATGCTCACTTTTGGAGGCTGAGGAGGGTAGTGAGAGATTAAATCTCTAAAAAAGTACGTATTTTTGTCTCGCTCAACCACTCCATCTGGAACCTTATCGAAGAGGGCACCTATGGCTCGCTTATACCATGGGAGCAGGTCGACAAAATTCGTGACGATGGCTCTCTTTAAACAGGTTTCTGGAAAGACCTCTTTCACATATCTAAAATTTGTGTCCTGGCATAAGACCGTCTCCGCACTCGAATCATTTATGAGGTATCTGATCTCGTAGGGAGTGTAAATAGGAGAGACCGGTACAGGGATGGCCCCGATCTGTTGAGCCGCAAAATATCCGATCAGGAACTGCGGGCAATTCGGGATGTAAAGCATGACCTTATCATTCTCCCTCACGCCAAGGTCGTGCAGAGCAGTGGAGAATCGATCGATCAGCTCCTTCAATTTTCTGTAGGTAAGTTTCTCCCCAACGTAGATGATTGCAGCCTTATCCGGATATTTTTCACAGGCCCGTTCAAATCCCTTGATCAGAAGTTCGTCATAGATTCCCATACTCGTTTCTTAAAACCCCTCAGATTAAAAAAATAAATGCCAAATTCCAAAGCTCAAATGTCAAGTGAATGACAAACGACTAAATTCCAAAATATTTTTCGTTGGACTTTGAAATTTGAACTTAATTTGAAATTTGGATTTTGACATTTGGCATTGAAAACGGAGTTATCTCTTTTCCTTCGTTATCTTCCGGCGTTCCTCTTCTCTGATCTCTCGTCTTAGAAGTTTTCCCACTTTGGACTTGGGAAGCATGTCCCTGAATTCGATGTATTGAGGGATCTTATAAGGAGCCAATCGTTCACGGCACCATTTGAGGAGCTCGGATGAATCCACTCCCCTTGCATCCTCCTTGAGAACGACCATTGCCTTGATGCGTTCACCCACCCTCGGATCAGGGACACCCACAACGCACGCACCGATCACCGTGGGATGATCTTGCAAGACAGCTTCGATCTCAGAGGCCGAGACACGATACCCCTTATACTTTATGATGTCGGCTGATCTCTCGATGTAATAGATCTCTCCCTTGTCATCATTTCGGACGTAATCGCCCATCCGGTAGTATATCTTGTCACCAATTTCCACATAGGATCGCTGGGTCTCTTCTGGTTTATTCCAGTAGTTCTTGATCGTGTAATCGGACGTGACCACTAACTCGCCGACCTCTCCCACAGGTACTGGCTCTAAGCTATCTGGATCAACGACCTTACACTGTCTTGATTTTAGTGGCAGGCCAATGGACATGAGCTCCGGTTCCTTGTTCAAGCGGCTGTATGTGACATGACCTGCTTCTGTGGAACCATAGACTTGATAGATCGATATCCCCAGATGTTCTTTCCATCGTTTGAAAACTTCAACGGGAAGAACATCTCCTCCGCAATAGCAGTATTTTAGAGAGCTGAGGTCGTATTGATCCAGTCGGTCATTCTCAAGGATCATCCGGTAGAGAGCGGGGACACCGAGGAGCCATCTCACTTTATACTTTTGTATCGCAGATAAGATGGGATCCACTTGCGGGACAGGCATGAGGATGGTTGTGTTCCCATGATTCAGACCAACCGCCACGAACAATCCAAGAGCCATGATATGAAACAAGGGATTGACTGCGATATAGGTATCCCTACCTTCCTTGAGGTATCCTCCGACCACATCCTCTCTGATGTCTTTGACGTACGAGGTCATGCCGACGTGATTCCCCGGTACTCCTTTAGGAAAGCCAGTCGTACCACCTGTATAGAGGATATAGGAAAGGTCATTCCAGGGATCGAGTTTTACCTCCTCTCTCAGGGGAGGATATTTCAGGAGGTCTTTAAAAAAATGGACGTTCTCATCCCTCTCCACCGTTCCATTGGGAATCTTGTCAAAGAGGAAACCGACCGCTTTCTTCCACAGAGGGAGGAGGTCCACTAAGTTTGTGACGATCGCCCTTTTTAGACATGTCTTGGCAAATATCTCCTTCACATAGCAGAAGTTGGTATCGAGGCAGACGATCGTCTCCGCTCCTGAATCATTGATCATATATTCGATCTCAAAAGAAGTATAAATAGGGGCAACGGGTACAGCGACTGCTCCAATCTTTTGAATTCCAAAAAATGTGACCACCCACTGGACAGAGTTCGAAATGTAGATCAACACTCGATCCCCTTTTTTAACCCCTAACTGGCTCAGACCCGCAGCGAATCGATCGATGAGATTTTTTAATCTGGCATAAGAGAACGTCTGGCCCAGATAGATGATCGCCGGTCGCTCAGCGTATTTTTCGCACATCTGCTCAAATCGGGTGAAGATATATTCTTCTTTCATAAAATCACAATTCAAATTGTAAATTTAGCCATGCGAAATTAGCAATGAAAGTTTTATATCTTTTCAATGTTAATTGCTAATTGATCATTGTCCATTTTGCAATCCTGCCTGCCGGTAGGCAGGGATCTTTTATCAGCCCTCAAACGTATAATCCAATAACTTCTCTGAGCCAAGGTAGGCCTGTTTTACCTTCTCGTCCTGCATGACCTCTTCTGGAATGCCTTCCGTCAATTTCTCGCCGAAGTTGAGAACCATGACGCGATTGGCCACCCGGAAGAGTTCCCTCAATCGATGTTCGATCATCACCAGGGTGATGCCATCCATCTGCAACTTTTCGATGAGAGGGACCATGCTTGCAATCTCGCTCATGCTGAGCCCTGAGAAGACTTCATCGCAGAGGATCACATCCGGTCTTAGGGCAAGGCACCTGGCAAGCTCGAGGCGCTTCAGGTACCCTGTGGGAAGGCTCGATGCAAGCTTATACGGGACGAAGGAATCCCTTTCAAAACCGATCTCCTCGAGGATATCAATACTCACCGTCCCCCTATCTCCAAGTTTGCCTCCTCCTCTCCATCCACCGGTCCGTCGGGCCCTGGGAGAGAACAGGGGAATGACCAGGTTCTTAAAGGCAGGGAGACTGTAGTAAGGTCTCATAATCTGAAATGTCCGTGTCACGCCCAGATTCGCAATCTTATTGGGCGCCTTGTTCGTGATCTCCTTGCCCCGATAGAGAACTTCGCCGGAATCCATCTTAATGAAACCGGTGATGCAATTGATGAGCGTTGTCTTCCCTGATCCATTGGGACCAATGATTCCAAAGACCTCGCCTTCATGAACGTTGAAACTGACGTTCGTTAAAGCCTGGAGGCCACCAAACGATTTGCACACATTGATCACCTGAAGGATAGGTTCTGCGCTCAAACTTTCACCCACCTCTCAAATTGATGGTATTTTCGCTGGGCATAGACCATGATGCCTTCACTTCGGAACATGATGAACATCATCAGGATGACGGCATAGAAAACAATCCTAAGTGTGCCGAAGGCTCGCAATAATTCTGAGATCGGGACGAGGATGAAACAACCCAGAAGAGGGCCCACGAGGGTTCCTCCGCCTCCAATCACCGTGGCGGCGATCGGGATGATGGAAAAGTCAAGGGCGAATTGGGATATGCCTGACCACATATAAATGTGGGCCAGATAAGCGCCTCCAAGCGAGCCCAGGGCCGATGCGATGAACACAGCAATCGATTTATAAAAGGTGATGCTCAGCCCAGAGGCTCGGATCGCCTGGTCATTATCCTTCACCCCTCGAAAGACAAGGCCGATATCTTCGTTGACCAACCTTCTCAAACCAAAAAGAGAGAGAATCAAGATGATGGTGATGAGGTATTGCTCCACCCATCTGCTTGCAAAGCTGGCCACTCCCAAAATCCCATCCGTCCCTCCGAGGATATTGAGGGCTTCAATAATTCTTGCCAAAACCAGAGGGTACATGAGGGTCACGATGGCAAAGTAGACTCCCCTAAGAGGGAGGGCAGGCAGAAGGAGAAGCGTGCAGATCAGTGCTCCGGCAAGGGTGGCCATCGGGATCGTCAGTGCTGGCGACAGTCCGAATGTCTTGTTGAGAATGGCTGCAATATACCCGCCCGTTCCGACAAAGAATGCACCTCCCAAGGAAACCAACCCAACAAAGTGCGCAAGGAAATCAAATCCGAGTGCAAGCAATGCGTAAATAGAGACGATGGAAATGACCCTTTTCCAGTAAAGGGATGGCATCAAAAGAGGAAGGAGCAGGAGACCCAGAATGAGGACCAATCGCGGGAGAAGAAGGTAGCCCACCTCCTGCCATGAAGAGATAGCGTAGATCCCTTCGGTTCTAACTTTTATACCACGGTCTAGTCGTTCCTTCCGCTTCTCTATCGTATTCAACTTTTTATCCTAAATCCGAAATACGAATATCGAAGTCCGAAGTTGTTTAAACTCTAAATACTAAACTCTAAATCCTAAACAAATCTAAAATATAAAACTCAAAAGGTAATGTTGACTTCATAACAAACTGAACCGAATATTTTCTAAGCCATATAGTTTGGGGTCTTGTGTTTTGGAGATTTGAGTTTGTTTAGAGTTTAGGATTTCGAGTTTAGAGTTTAACATCTTTGTTTCGGATTTCGTGCTTCGAATTTCTATTTTAAACTCTTTCCTCCAGTTCCTTCTGTCTGCCGAAGAGTCCCGAAGGTCTCAGGATCAGAGTAATAATGATTGCCAAGAGGGCAACCACCATATGGAAATGGGACTGAATATAAGCGACCGTAATGATCTGGATGAACCCGATCATGAAAGCGGCGAGGACTGCGCCTACCCAACTGCCTAAACCCCCAACGATGCACACAGCAATCGAGAGAATCAGGACATTGTAACCGGCTTCCACGACAATATTCCCCAGCGGCAGTAAGACCATTGCAGAGAGCCCTGCCAGGATCGAACCAAGGGACATGGCGATGATGGCCATCCAATCGGAATCGATCCCCAACATCATGGCCGCATGTTCATCCTGGGCCATCCCTCTCAATGCCAGTCCAATTCTGTTGTAGTGAGTGAAAAGCCATAAAAACGTGACCACTACGATTCCTACTCCGATGACGATCACTCGCTGAAGATCAACAGGGATACCTCCTATCTCGATACTGCCCTCAATGAAAACGGGAAGCGTGTAGGTCATCCCTTTAAACCCTCCCCAACGCAAGGCCTCAAGGATGGCCAGTCCCATGGCGTAAGAGGCAATGATCTCAGAGGTCGCCATGCCTCTTACGCGGATGAGGATGAATCGGTAAATAAATGCCCCCACCAATCCCATGATGACCAAAGCAATGAGGATAGACAAAGCGTAGTGGATTTTAAGGAGGTTTAGAAAACTCCAGACAACGAATCCTGTGACCACGTATAGCGCACCGTGGGCAAAATTTGGGAGCCTGCTTATGCCATAGACTAAGGTGAAACCGATGGCCATCAAGGCCAAGGAAAAACTATTGATGATTCCGTAGATGAGGATGTCCATGAAAGACAAGAAAAACGCATAGCGCTAAGGGCATAGAGCATAAAGCATAGAGGTAATGCACTCGGATTTATTATGGATTTTCGCTCTGCGCTATGCGCTGTGCCCTATGCGGCTATTTTTTCATCCAGGGAGGGAGTTTAATCTCGCCCATGGCAATCTTCGGAGGGAAGACCACCACTCTTTTCCCTGCCTGCCACTGGAAGATCGTCCCAACAGCCCCTTCATTTGGATCAACGCTGGGGATAACCTGATGATTCTTGGGATTGAATCTTATTCTTCCGTAGACCCCAACCATATCTGTCTTCTCAAGAGCTGCAATGACAGCATCGGAATCAAGAGAGCCAGCCCTTTCGATGGCATCTTTCAGGACATAGGGTGTCATGTAGCTTGTGGAAGTACCGTAACCTTCAGGTTCCAACCCGTATTTTTTCTGATAGGCCTCAACAAATCTCATTGTCCACGGGGTGGCTTTGGATGGGGCATTGCCTGCATTGACGACGCTTGCGAGGCAGTACTCTCCCTTTCCCTCTGTAGCTTTCCAAAATCCAGGCTGTTCCGCAGCAGAAATAATCGTACCGAAAGGAAGTGCAGGAATTTTCATATCATACCATTGCTTCAGAAGAATCGCAGTTTCAGGCATATCCATCCAGATTAGAATCACTTGGGCGTTGTCCTTTTTGGCTTTAAGTAAACCTACAGAATAGTCTGTGGTTCCCGTAGGATAAATTTCCTTACCCAGAACCTCCCAACCTTTTTCTGAAGCTATTTTGGCCACGATATCTCCTCC
>CAZFJD010000066.1:0-12519 GCA_964518775.1 uncultured Syntrophaceae bacterium | reverse complement strand
AAATATTTCGCATTAGATTTTGTGGGTGTTGCTGCCAGAGGCTCCCTGGAAAATTCGACGAGAGCCATGTACCAACTTATCAAGGGAATGGTTCCCACCACAAAAGGAGGAGTAATCATCGGGATGAAGATGCGAGCCCCCTCTCACTACGCAGCCCTTGCCAATGGGACATCTTCCCATTCCTTGGAAATGGATGATGTCAATAATGAGGCCTCTCTTCATCCTGGTGTTGCGATCTTTCCTGCAGCCATTGCATCTTGTGAGATGGGGGCGAAGAATGGAAAACGTTTCATTGAGGGGGTTGTCCTGGGGTATGAGGTGATGATCCGATTGGGAAAGGCGTTGGGTCCGAAGGATCATTACAGTCGAGGGTTTCATCCCACAGGAACTTGTGGGACGTTTGGAGCAACAGCAACGGCAGCAAAGATCCTGGGACTAAATGAATCTCAGTTAGTCAATGCCTTTGGTATCGCGGGAAGTCAGGCTGCAGGTTCGATGGAGTTCCTTGCGCAAGGGGCTTGGACCAAGAGGATGCATCCCGGATGGGCAGCACATAACGGAATTATCGCATGTCTTCTGGCGAAGAAAGGCTTCAAAGGACCCTCCACTATTTTTGAGGGGAGGGATGGCTTTCTCCATGCTTATTCTCTTAATGCCGACAGAAATAAAGTTCTTGATGGTATCGGGTCGTCCTTTGAGATCATGCGAACCAGCATCAAACCCCATGCCTGTTGCCGATATATGCAACCTCCCATTGACGCCATTCTTAAAATCATGAAAGAAAACCAGCTCAAGTCAGATGAAATTGAAGAGGTGACCCTTGGCATTCTGAGAGCAGGTTTTCCTATCATCGTCACCCCTGAAGATTTAAAATACAATCCCCAGTCCGTGGTCGATGCCCAGTTCAGCATGCCCTTTGGAGCAGCAGTTGCCATCCTTTATGGAGAGGCCTCTTTATCCCAATACCGAGAGAAGGTGATCCAATCTGCTGCGGTCAAAGAGATGATGAAAAAAGTTCACTGTATAGAGGACCCTGAATTGGAGAAGGTTTATCCCAAACAATGGCCTGCCACTGCGGAGATTAAGACAAAGGATGGAAGGACATTCTCAATACGGATTGATTATCCGAAAGGAGATCCTGAGAATCCACTCTCGTGGGATGAATTGATTGAGAAATTCAATGGATTGACACCATCCATTTACTCGAAAGCCCGTCGAGAAAAATTCGTCGAGCAGATCAAAAAGATAGAAGGGATCAAAAACTTTCAGCAATGGACATCGATTCTGTTGAGGGACCGTTAAGATCAATTTAATGATGAGAGGTTAGCTAAATGGCGAGAATCTACGAATATCAAGGGAAGCAACTGCTCAAGACGGTGGGTATCTCAATCCCCCAAGGGAGGATGGTCTCCATACCTGAAGAGGCAAAAAAGGTGGCGAAGGAGATTGGGAGGCCAGTTGCTATAAAAGCTCAGGTTTGGGCCACCGGCCGTTTTAAGGCAGGGGGCATTCAATTTGCTGAGACCCCTGAAGAGGCAGAGCGTGTGACTGAGAAACTTTTGAAATCTAAGATCAAAGGTCTCGCTGTGGAGAAGGTCCTTGTTGAAGAGAGACTCAATGTGGATAAAGAATTCTACATCGGTGTCATCGTGGATAATTCGTACAAGGTCAAGGCCCCTGTGCTTGTGTTCAGTACAGAGGGTGGAGTGGATGTGGAGGAGGTGGCTTCAAGGAATCCGGAAAGGGTGGCTCGATTGATTGTGCGCTATCGTCGTGGTGTAGAAATTTCAGATGCCAAATTACTCCTATCGAAGGTGCATTTGGATTCGAATGAAATCTCCAAAGCCGTCTGTGGCCTTTATGAGGTTTTCAAACGTTATGATGCAAGAGTGGCTGAGATTAATCCTCTGGTTTCAACCAAGGATGGTAGGGTCTATGCCGCGGATTGCAGAATCACCCTTGATGATAATTCAATTTTTCGTCATCCAGAGTTTGGGATAGAAGTTCCTCGCGATATGGAGAGAGAGCCAACAGAGTTAGAAAAGTTAGCTTGGATGATTGAGGAAGGGGATTTCAGGGGGACCGGATACTTCACGCAAATGGTTCCTGAGATTGAGGGGGAGGGATACGTGGGTTTTCACGGAATCGGGGGTGGAGGGGCCATGCTTGGGGCAAGCGCCTTGATTGCCCGAGGCCTTAAAATTGCGAATTATGCTGATACAAGCGGGGATCCTCCTGCCAGTAAGGTGTATAGGGTAATTAAAGCCATCCTCTCTCAGCCGATAGATGGTTATATCTTGATGGGAGCCTGTTTAGCCAATCAAGAGCAGTGGCACCATGCCCATGGGATCGTGAAGATTCTTAAAGAAGAATTGGAGGATCGTCCTGGATTCCCAGTGCTCCTTCTCATCGCTGGGAACAAAGAAAGGGAGACCCATGAGATCCTCAGGAACGGCCTGAAAGATCTTCCCATCCGATGGGAAATCTATGGCCGTGACTATATCTATCAGACCGAATTTATTGCGGACCGGTTCAAAGTGTTGTTAGACGAATACCTCCAGGAAAAACATAAGAAGAGAAAGGGATAGAGAGATGCAGCAGAAGAAGCTTCTTACGTTCGATGTCAGAACCGGAAAGATCACCATTGATTATAGCCGTTGTGAACCTGCGAGGAAAAATACACCTAATCCTTCTTGTGGTTTTGCTTGCGTCAAAGCGGATCGCTGGTATGGTCGAAATGTTTTAAAGATCGAAGGGAATAGACCCGTTCTGGCCAATCCTGATCCTGAAGAGATCAAACGACTCTGTAACGAATGTCTTGCATGTGAGCATGATTGCACCGAGTTTGGGAGCGATTGTATTCGAATTGAACTTCCCTTTCCCGGGATTGATGATTACCGGAAAAAAATGGGAATGAAGATATAGGAGGTGAATCCTTTTGGCCATTCTGGTTGATAGAGAGACAAGAGTGTTAGTTCAAGGAATTACAGGCCGTTTCGGGAGTTTTGTCACGCGAAATATGCTTGACGTGGGCACTAATGTTCTTGCAGGTGTTACTCCAGGCCGTCGTGGAGAGCAGGTCTGGGGAATTCCTGTATTTAATACGGTCAAGGAAGCACAAGCGGAAGAAGGTGACTTCGATGCCAGTGTTGTCTTAGTTCCTGGGCCAGATGCCAAGAAGGCGGTGATAGAGGCGGTTGAAGCCGGCATTAAGACCATTCTCATGGAGGTGGAACGTGTTCCTCTTCACGATGCATTAGAAGTCATTGAATTAACAAGGGAGGAAGGAGTAAGGCTAATCGGTCCAGGTTCTGCAGGATTGGTAAGTCCGGGGAGGGGTTCCTTGGGTATTTTCGGTTCTCCTGAGGAGTTAGCTCGGGTGGCATTCATTCCAGGGAGGATTGGCGTCATCTCACGAAGTGGGGGACAGACAACAACCCTTTGCTGGAATGTTTGTAAAGTCGGGCTGGGAATCAGTACGGCAATCAATCTTGGTTCAGAACCGATCCTGGGCACCACTCTTCCAGAGCTGCTCCCCATCTTCCAGGCGGATAAAGACACAGATGCCATTGCCTATTTCGGGGAGATTGGGTCGGTCATGGAAGAGGAGGCAGCTGAACTTATCAAAGAGGGAGTGTATAGGAAGCCGCTCGTGGCTTATATTGCAGGAAGGGGTTTGGCAAAGGGAATCCGCTTCTCCCATGCGAGTGCCATCATTGAGGGAAGAAAGGGGACAGCAGAAAGCAAGGTCGGAGCCTTGAGGGATGCGGGAGTCCATGTGGTCGATCAACCGTATGATATCGGTCCGACATTGGTTAATGCCCTAAAAGAGGTACAGGCGTAAAGATTTTTCAATCAAATATGAGGAGATAAAAATGGCCGTTTGGAGATCAATGCTTTTCATCCCTGCGAATAGTTGGCGGATGATCATGAGGGCGACGACGGAGATGCAGGACGCCATTATTCTGGATCTGGAAGATGCCGTTCCCATTGCAGAGAAGGAGACGGCACGTGTTTTCGCAAGGGACAGCGTCACGATTTTAAAGTCAAAAGGGATCGATGTCTTTGTAAGAGTAAACTCCTTGGCAACAGGTTTGACACAAGAGGATCTGAAATATGCGGTGGTGAAAGGCCTTGATGGGATCATGCTTCCGAAATCGGAGTCAAGAGAGGATGTCGTTAAGTTGGATCGCCTGATAAAGAAAGAGGAGATGAGCAAAAAACTTAAGCCTAACAGCATCTCCATGATGCTGCTCCTGGAATCGCCACGAGGTGTTCTTAAGGCCTCAGAAATTGCTACAGGAAGTAAGCGCGTGGTTGCTTTGGGTTTTGGAGCCGGCGACTTCTTGAGAGAGCTGGGTGAAGGGTTTGCCATCGCGAGACTTTCCCCGGATGAATATTTTCCGATGATCCTATATGCTCGTTCAAGAATTTCAATTGCCGCAAGGGTTGCTGGAGTCCCGGCTATCGATACCCCCTTCTTCGGTCTATTAATTGATACAGATGGATTGATCCGAGAATCATCCAAAGCAAAGTTATTGGGATTTAAAGGAAAGATGTTGATCCATCCGCGCCATATCGAGCCTGTCAATCAAGTCTTTTCTCCCTCAAAAGAAGATGTCGAATTTAGTAAGCAGATGATAAAAGTCTATAAAGAGGCAGAAGCAAAAGGACTGGGCGCAGCGTCTTTTGGAGGGCGAATGATCGACTATGCCATGGTCTCCATGGGAAAGGATCTCCTCTCAAGGGCTGAAGCCATTGCCGAAAAGGAGAAGAGGAGGATCGAAGAGAAATATTGAGAAAGGATATAGAGAAGATGATAAAAATCGATAAGGATTCCTTACAAGAGATGAAAAAGAAGTTGGATGCGGAGCTATTAGGGGTCGTTTCTATTAACGCCTCTACACCAAAGGAACTAAGAGAGAGAGCCTCCTCTCTTTTACCTGATGTAAAATCCGTGGTGGTTGGGGGCAAGGAAATTTACAAAGAGGTGGTGGCTCTCTTAAGACCTTCAAAAGAAGCTGGAGATGCTGAGCCAGGAGAACTCCTTGTACCGCATAGTGAGTACCTTAACGGCCGATTGAACAAGGCTATTTATGATCTGGCCGATCTCTTCCGAAAAGAAGGGTTTCGGTCTTTACCTCTGCCCGCGGTCGGGTGCCCAACTGATCAAAGATTTTTAACCGCTATTTTTTCTTACAAACATGCAGCCCAATTGGCTGGACTGGGGACAATTGGCCGGCATAGCCTGCTGATCACACCGCAGTATGGACCTCGTGTAAGGCTGGCTTGTTTGCTGACGGAGGCCCCCTCGGAAGCCACCCCATTGATGCAAAAAGATTATTGTATTGATTGCGATGCCTGCATCCAGCAATGTCCGGCAAGGGCTCTACAAGTACCAGCTCAAGGTGAAGTTTATTCCATGAATAAGTTTGCTTGCCGAACTTACCGCCAATCTGGACTGACATGCAGCGTTTGTATGAAAACGTGCAGTGAAACCCTGGAGATCTAAACACTTAAGGACGAAGACAAATCGCTATGCCGGTGACTGATTATGAAAAATCAATTTGTGCCGGAGACTTAAGTGGTGATCATGGGAGAAATTCCAACTGTTGATTCCCTCCCTGTGGATCCCTTTCAGATATTCAAGAATGGGGATTTTTTGAGAGTGGATGGAGCGAAGGGGACAGTGGAGTTAAAGAGCGAATTGTTCTTTGATTCGATTTAACCCACTAAGGTAGGAAGATTACAATTTACTCATCACTCTGATTGTGATATATTCAGCTCGCCTTTTGTGCTAATAGGGTGGGGACGAACTCATACTGAAATCCTTATCTAAAGGTATGCTTTTCCACATTATCTTTTTGATGGTAATCTTTGTCTCGATGATCAAGCATCAAAGGAGGTGATGTCTACAGAAAAAGCAGAGAATTGAGATTTGAGGATGGAAAGTTATTAAAAGGAAGGGGGATGATAAAAATGAGAAAGAGAATAATTTTACTTTCGTCAGTAGTTGTATTTGGATTGATGATGACATTCATGATCACTGGCTGGCCAGCAGCAGTAGCACAAGTTCCTAAGATAGATCCCAAGTGGCAGAAATTATATTATGGAGGGTGTGGCCTTGGAGGAGCCGCCTACATGGTTGCCCAGGGTGCAGCAGCAGTTCTAAGGGACAAACTTCGACTGGATGTGATTGTGGAAGCTACGGGCTGTGGTGTAGACAATGTGAAATTAGTGGACCGAATAGAGGTTCACGCCGGGTGCAGTGGGGTCACTGAACCATACAGGGCATACCGGGGGATGCCTCCTTATGACAGAAAATATGCAAATCTAAGAGGGTGGTATCCGTACTATGTTGTAGGCCTGCATATCGTGGTGTTAAAAGATAGCCCAATCAAGACATTTGAAGACCTTAAGGGCAAGCGAGTGAGTGTTCATACGAAAGGGAGTGGCAGTGAAGAGATCGTTCGTGATGCTTTTATTGGATTAGGGCTCCCCTACGAGGATTTCAAACCACAATTTTTAACCTACGAGGCGGCAGAAGAGGCATTGAAGGCTCGAACCATTGATGCGGCGATATGGACAACGGGTATCCCGGTACCGAAGATGTTTGAGTTAGGTACAGTCCGCGAGTATAGGATCATAGAGGTTCCAGAGAAATTAATAAAGGAGAAAGTGATGCCACGGCTTCCGGTCTTTAACGCTGTCCAACTTGAAGCTGAAAAGATATACGGCGGTGGTAAAGGGTATGTCGGTCCTCCTAAAGTGTGGATTGTAGGAACATATACCATTGCAGAGATTCACAAAGATCTTCCGGATGACCTAGTGTATCATATGACAAAAGTCATATGGGAGAATCGGAAAATACTTACCAGGTGGCATCCTACACCTGCAGAGATGGATTACGAGATGGTCCGGGTGATGGAGGAATCGCTCCCCACCCACCCAGGTGCAAAAAAGTTTTATGAAGAATCCGGGGTTTGGACTGACAAACCATTACCAGTAGTCAAACCTTTAAAATAAGTTCAAAATGGGGGCAAAGGAGGTTAAGTAACATTCCTCTTTTGCCCTAATTTATATAGGAGATCTCAATGAGAATAACTGAATTCATTTCTCTGGAGGGTAATCCTCGAAGGGAATTTAAAGGGAGAGGTGGTATTTTTATTAAGAGCTTTTCAATAATTGGAACTTTAGTGTCTATATACCTTATAGCTGCTGGTACAATAACTGCTTACCAATGGTATGCCATCTTCCTCTTTTTCACAATTTTATGCCTCATAAAGTGGAGCCCTTTTAAAACCCTTACAAGCAGCCGATTATCATTAATCATAGACATAATATTTATCGTTGTGGGTGCCAGCGCATGTATTTTTGCTATAGTGGATTATAATCGCTTGATTTATCGAAGTGTAGAGCCGATTAAATTGGATATCCTATTTGGAATTTTTTTAATCATTTCTCTCCTTGAGCTGGGCAGGCGAGTAAATGGAATCGTCCTTTCCTCAGTTGCGATATTTTCCTTATTTTATGCATTTGGAGGCCCCCTTTTCCCTGGAACTTTCTGGCATCGGGGTTACTCATTGGAGAGGGTCATAGGCTTTCAATATTTGACGCTTGAGGGTATCTTCGGGATTCCTACTTCTATTTGCGCAACCATAATAATTATCTTTATGCTTTTCGGAGCTTTTATCAAATGGACACAAGGCATTGACTTTATTACTGATATCGCAATGGGATTGGCAGGAAGAGCTACTGGGGGGCCAGCCAAAATTTCGGCAATCTCCTCTGCTTTATTTGGTATGGTGTCAGGGAGCGCAGTAGCAAATGTGACTGTGGACGGCTGGATTAATATCCCTTTAATGAAAAAAAGTGGTTTTGCACCACATGTAGCTGGTGCCATTGAAGCAGCAACATCCAGTGGTGGACAGATCATGCCTCCTATTATGGGGGCTGGCGCATTTATCATGGCCTCAATAATAGGCGTCCCATACTCTACCATCATGCTTGCAGCTATCATTCCAGCTTTAATTTATTACTTTGCGATCTATTGGTCTGTCCATTTCTACGCTATTTCAAGGGGCATCAAGCCAATACCAAAAGAGATACCCTTACCAAGCATAAAGAAAGCTTGTAAGTGGGGTTGGGTATTTTTACCACCTATTGGATTATTAATCTATCTAATATTGAATTTTTATCCCCTCGGGAAGTCGACTATTTTCTCAATTTTGTTGATGATCATTACAACTTCGATTTTATCCCGGACACGCCTCAATATAAAACGAATATTAAATGCGCTCGATGAGGCCTTCACGGATATGGTATCCATCACAGCAGCATGCGTTTGTGCTGGTATTATAATAGGTGTAATAGCCCTCACCGGTGTAGGGACAAAACTTGGCTTAATGATCTTGAGCCTGGCGGGAGGGAATTTTTTCCTTACACTCTTCTTATGCATGGTCATCACTATTTTTTTGGGTTTGGGGTTGCCGACCACCGCTTGCTATTTAGTCACCGCAAGTGTGACTGCTCCTGTTCTGATAGAAGTTGGTTTAACTCCTATAGCGGCACACCTTTTTGTTTTCATTTTCTCCGTTTTTTCCGGTTTAACACCTCCTGAGGCATTACCAGCATATGCTGCCGCAGGTATAGCTGGTTCTGAGGGGCAAAAAACAGCAGTAACTTCGATGCTGATAGGATTTGCTGCTTATATTACCCCATTCCTCTTCGCTTATGATAGTTGTTTTTTGGCATTTGGTCCGGGTGGGTTTAAAGCCAAAGACTTAATTACAATTGGTACCGCCCTATGTGGATTTTATGTCATTCCAATGGGAATAATGGGGGCTATTAAAAGCAAGATCTCAATTTTGGAACGCCTATCACTGCTCTTAGGCGGTTTTCTTTTGATATCCTTAAATTATTTCTTTAATTTAATAGGTTTGATAATTGCTACCTCCATCATTTTCATAAACATAAGACGTAGCAGGAATTATTAGAGAGAAATTAATGAGGGAAGTTAGCCGACTTTTTGCTATGTAGATATATGAATTGGATTAGTTTTGGAAAGTATCGCTGTTTACCAATCGGTTCCGTTATTTTAATTTTACTATTTTTCTTATCCAATGGATGCGGTTACGCAGATTCAAAAGAAAAAGATAGGGCAATTGCTTTAGTTCAAAATTATCAAATTAGAAACAAAAGCGTTAGTGAACGGCTGTCTTATGCCCTCCAACATTCAACCAATGAAGAAATTGAAATCATAGGATGGAACGCTCTAAAGGAGAGAGAAAATTTATATAAAGTGACATGCACTGCCAAAGTGGGTGGCAGAGAGATACATTTCGCCTGGTTAGCAAATCTCTCCTCTAACAGAATAACGCCATTGAATATGAGGACTCAGGATATAATGGGAGGGGGTTTTTACTGATTCGAAGGAACTTCTGAATAATCCCCTGGTAAAAAAGGCCTACCTTGGTATTTAATGGAACTTCCTTTTCATATAAATGGGTCATCCTGGGCTTGATTACTTTAACCCATGTGATGAGTGCCTATTCAGGTCAAAGCATCCAACCTCTTGCGCCTTTTCTTCAATCTGAGCTTTCCCTCAAACATATCCAGATCGGTATGTTCACCTCTATCTTTTTTCTTGGGGCTTTCTTCCTTTCCATCCCTATGGGTTGGTTGGTGGATCGGTTCGGAATCTATTGGACGATGGCCGTCGGTCAGCTAATCATTGGGTTATTTATCCTATCTATTTCTTTTGCTGACTCATTTCCAATTATCTGTGGATTTCTACTCTTAGCAGGGATGGGGCATGCGACCATCAACCCAGCCACAGGGAAGGCTGTCATATCTTGGTTTTCGATTAAAGGAAGAGCTACAGCCATGGGAGTCAAACAGACGGGGATTCCACTGGGAGGTGTATTGGCTGCTGCCACACTGCCTGCTATTGCTATGTCCTCCAACTGGAGAAAGGCGTTCATTATTTCGGGAGCCATATCCCTCCTCTCCGTTCTATTCTGCCTCCTCTTTTACAGGGAATCCCAAACAGAAAAAAATCAGAAAAAAATTCAAACCTTTCCTCTTTCCTCATTATGGGAGATCTTTAAAGATCGGGATCTCATGATGTTGAGCTGTTTGGCTATCGTTTTTATGGGCCTTCAAATATCTCTTCAAACTTACCTCGTTTTATTTTGCAAAGAAAGACTCCTCTTCCCTGTGATTATAGCCGGATATTTTTTGTCCCTCGCCCATTTAGGAGGAGTAGTGGGAAGACTCACTTGGGGGCCTGTGAGTGATTTTTTCTTTCGAGGTCGAAGAAAGGTCGTTCTGATGATCATCGGCAGTCTCTGCTCTATCATTAGTCTCTCTTTTGCCTTTCTTTCCCCTCAATTTCCAATCTGGTCCATTGTGATTTTAGTTTTTCTCTTTGGATTTTGTGCAATAGGATGGAATGGAATCTATTTGACCTTGGCGGCTGAACTTGCCGGTGGTGATCGAGCAGGGATGGCAACAGGGGTTACTCTTTCCATCGCATGGTTTGGTATCTTTTTCGGACCTCCATTCTTCGGATACATTATAGATCAAACGCAATCTTATTCCTATGCCTGGTTTATCTTTTCCATTATGATCGGATTGACAACCTTTTTCATTGGATGGATTCATGAACCTATTCGGGACGTCGCCAAGTAGTTGAGAAAGGATACGCCTATGAAACTATTTGAACCTTTTAGAATCGGATCTTTGGAGATCAAAAACAGATTAGTGATGGCACCCATGTCATGCAATCTGTGCAAGGATGGTTTTGTAACGGAACGAATGATTCGATTCTTTGAGGAGAGGGCCAAAGGGGGAGTTGGACTCATTACCATTGGAGATGGTATTGTCGATACCCCCTTGGGAAACAATGTAAAAGAGAGCACAGCGATCGATGACGATAAATACATTCCTCAGCTAAGGAAACTCACGAATGCTGTGAAGCCATATGGTGCAAAGATTTGCCTTCAACTCTCCCATGCAGGGAGGAGGGCAGGCCGTGTCTCAAAAGAAGGGTATTTAGATATTACCAAAGGGTTGATCCCAGTTGCTCCATCGAGTATTCCTCATCCTGTGATGGGACAGGTCGTTCCCAAAGAACTTTCACAGGAGGAGATTGAGGAGATTGTGGAAAAGTTTGGGTTGGCTTCTCGCAGGGCTATTGAAGCAGGGTTTGACGCCATCGGACTGCACTGCGCTCATATGTACCTCTGTGGTCAGTTTCTCTCCCCTTGGGCAAATAAGAGAACTGATGAGTATGGACGGGATTTTGAAGGCAGGCTAAGGTTTGTTCAGGAGGTGGTTGAGCGAATTAGAAAGAAGATTGGTCAGGATTACCCCATCATAGTGAGGATGAATGGACAGGAACCCAATGGAGGGAATTCGTCAGAGGAGATTCGAAGAATCGCTCAACGATTTGAAGAGATTGGGGTTGATGCCATTCATGTATCTGTAGGTTTTGGTGCTCCAATAAAAATTCCAGGTTTCTTACCTTCTGTTACACCGATGAGGGCTCCGGATGGGTGCATCGTCCCTCTTGCAGAGGGTATCAAAAAAGCAGTCTCGATTCCCGTGATCGCCGTTAATAAGATTGGAGATATCGATCTGGCAGAAAGGATCCTTAAAGAGGGGAAGGCCGATTTGATTGCGATGGGAAGACCCCTTATTGCTGATCCATATCTCCCTTTAAAAGGGATGGAAGGACGGAAGGAGGAGATCGTTCCTTGCATCTTCTGCTGTCAAGGTTGCATTCAGAATGTCCTTGATCGAGATGAGCCGATCGCCTGTACCGTCAATCCTTTGGCAGCGAGGGAAGGGGGGATTCAGATCGCCCCAAGTCAGCAGAGGAAGAAAATCATAGTGGTTGGAGGAGGACCGGGAGGTCTTATGGTGGCCAAAGTTCTGAAAGAGAGAGGGCATCAGGTGATCCTCTATGAGAAAGAGCCTGAGCTGGGTGGACAGTTGAAAGTGGCTTCCATTCCACCGGGGAAAAAGGACATAGTCAAATTGAAGCAATATTTGGTTGATAGTGTAAGAAAAGCTGGAGTAATGATCCAGACAGGGGAAAATATCGAGCCCGATGTAATAGAGAAGATAAAATCGGATGCCGTTGTCGTTGCAATCGGTGGAGAACCCATTATCCCCGCAATCCCCGGTATCCGATCGAACCATGTTGTTCTGGCTAAGGATGTTCTTCTTGCAAAGTCCGAAGTAGGTGATTCAGTGGTGATCATCGGAGGCGGACAGGTCGGCCTTGAGGTAGCAGAGTATTTAGCTAAGAATGGAAAGAAGGTCATGGTGGTTGAAATCCTGGATGAATTAGCCCGTGGGATGCCCAGCATTGCCAAATTGCCACTTCTTTGCCGGTTGGAAGAGTTGGGTGTGAGGATCTGGACGAAAGCAGAAACTAAGGAGATCAAAGGTAAGGAGGTGATCGTGAAGTACAAAGGATCGGAGAAGAGGGTGGGTGCCGATACAGTAATC
>CAZFJD010000065.1:0-12524 GCA_964518775.1 uncultured Syntrophaceae bacterium | reverse complement strand
TGAGCCTTCGGCCCGAGCTCAGGCCGAGGGGAAGTCCCGGCCTTCAGGCTGGGGAGTCGAAGGGTTGACAAAAAGGATTGACTTCGATATAAAGGTCTTTAAACCGGCGCATGATTTTGCGAGTTATGGGAATGGCGGGAGAAGGGAGGTGAAGATTTCAAGGCCTAAAGGAAGTTAATAAATTGAATGGTCCCATTAAAGAAAATGAAGGAGGTTACACGTATGAAGAATAGATGGATGGAATGTGTGATCAGTATGATGATAGTTCTTTTTCTCTCGGCGACTGTTGTCGCCAAAGAGAAAGTAACGGTTTATACCTCTTTGGAAACGGATGAGACGGTAAAATATTTGGAGGTGGCGAGAAAGGATCTTTCCGATCTCGATATCGATATTATCCGACTTTCAACCGGAGAGCTCGGTGCACGAATGCTGGCCGAAAAGGATAATCCCCAGGCTGATTGTATTTGGGGTTGGGCAGTAACCAATACGGAACAATTTATCCCGTTGGGAATGTTGGAGCCTTATAAACCAAAGGGTGTTGAGAAATTGGACAAGAAATTCGTCCATCCCAAATACTATTACGCCGGGATCGATATGTACATTGCGGCCTTCTGTGTGAACACGAAGGTTGCAAAAGAGAAGAACCTTCCCATGCCAAAAGGGTGGAATGATCTGCTCGATCCGAGATTTAAGGGTCTACTTGCGATGCCCAATCCCGCTGCCTCAGGAACTGGTTTCTTGCAAGTGGCAAGTATCCTTCAGATGTACGGAGCCAAAGAGGGAAGGGAGGACGGCTGGGAATTTTTGAAGAAGTTGGATAAGAACATGGGCCAATATATTAAGAGCGGTTCAAGGCCGGCTAAGATGACAGCGTCTGGCGAGTTTGCCGTGGGCGCCTCCTTCGACTTTGTTGTGGGAGAACTGAAGAAACAGGGGTTCCCGGTTGAGTTCGTCTTTCCTGTCGAAGGAGCGGGTTATGAAGTCGAGGCCAACGCTCTTCTGAAAGGGGCGAAGAATCCTAAGGCTGCGAAGAAGTTTCTCGATTGGGCCATCAGCGAGAATGCAATGAAGGTCTATTCACAATTCAAGCTGGGTGTGACCCTTCCTGGGATTCCTACCCGACCGGATATGCCGAAGTTGTCTGAAATTAAGCTCTATCCCATGGATTTTGCATGGCAGGCGAAGAACCGAGATGACATCCTAAAGAAATGGGAGACTCTCTTCTTGAAATGAGGGTAGGGTCTTATTCGGGGCATCCTGCAAAAAGCAGGATGCCCTTTTTTGTTTTTGGCGGACATGGGAGTCAAGCGCGCCTCCGTTGACAAATCTTTCGAATTTGATTAAAAAGCTATTTAGATAGGTAAACAGCTTACCCCTCACCCTATGGAGAATGGGAAGGAGTGTTTGATGGGAAGAAACCTAAGGCTGGAGAATCTCACGAAGACATTTGGAACATTGACTGCAGTGGACCACGTCAATTTGGAGATCGAGGAAGGTGAGTTCATCTGTTTTTTGGGTCCGAGCGGTTGCGGAAAGACCACTATCTTAAGGATGATCACTGGATTTGAGACAGTCACGGAAGGGAAGATCATTTTTGATGGCAAAGTGATCAATGACCTCCTTCCCCAGAAGAGGGAGTTCGGGATTGTCTTCCAATCTTACGCCCTCTTCCCCAATATGAGAGTGGAAGAGAATATCGCCTTCGGTCTCAAGGTGAGAAAGATGCCCAAGAAGATGATCGCTGAGCGGGTGGACCAGATGCTTGACCTCATTGGGCTTCGGGACTGGCGAAATCTCTATCCTGCTCAATTAAGCGGGGGCCAACAACAGCGGGTTGCCTTAGTTCGGGCATTGGCCCCGGATCCCCAGGTGCTTCTTCTGGATGAACCTCTCAGCGCGTTGGATGCAAAGATTCGAGTGCGCCTCCGGGCAGAGGTGAAACGGCTCCAGCAGGAACTGAAGAAGACCATGATCTATGTGACGCACGATCAAGAGGAGGCCCTCTCCATTGCGGACAGGGTTGTGGTAATGGAAACGGGTCAATTTCGGCAGGTCGGGAAGCCTATCGACATTTATAAGTTTCCCGTCTCCAGTTTTGTCGCAGACTTTGTGGGGACGTCGAATTTCTTCAAAGGTCATCGAACCGACAATTGCGTCAACACAGGAAAGAGGAAGTTCAAAGTTGCCCAATCCGGTTCCATTCCTGAAGAAGAGGTCTTCTTGGCCATTCGACCTGAGAAGATCGAGGTCTTCAAGTATGGGGAGCCCCCTGCCCATTTGGAGCGCTCAAATCTCGTTCCGGGGAGGATCGATGTCGTCACCTTCTTAGGAGCTGCGGTCCGCTTGGTCATCAATATGGATGGGGAAGAAGTGATTTCGGATGTGATCGAAAAGGATTTTGAGCAAAGACAGCTGAGACAGGG
Source organism: uncultured Syntrophaceae bacterium (assembly GCA_964518775.1). Taxonomy (GTDB): domain Bacteria; phylum Desulfobacterota; class BSN033; order BSN033; family UBA1163; genus JACAEX01. The sequence goes on along the minus strand of CAZFJD010000065.1, from coordinate 10,101 downwards.
GGAGGAGGCCCTTCTCTATTTCCCTCCTGAGGCCTTTATCATCTATCGCGCAAGAGAGGGCTCTCAGTGAATCGCCTGGAAACCTTGAAGGACTATTCTGCTCCAACAACCATTATCAGCGATCGCTTGATGACGGGAATGACCCTGGGATTCCTCTTGGCAGTTCTCACCTTTTTCATGCTCTATCCGGTCTACGACATCTGTAGGCTGAGTTTCTTTAAAGAGGGGATGTTCACCTTAAAAAATTATGCCGCCTATTTCACCAACCCCCGAATTTTTCGCTCTTTGACCAATAGCGTGTATGTCTCCCTGATCACCATGGTGATCACGACCGTTCTGGCCTTCTTTTTTGCCTATGGATTGACTCGGACGACCATAGGAGGGAAAGAAATCTTTTACACCATCTCGACTTTTCCTCTGATCGCACCCTCCATCATTCAGGGCTTAGCCCTCATCCTCCTTTTTGGCCGAAATGGTTTGATCACTCGTTATCTGTTTCAGACGGATTGGAATATCTATGGTGCGACAGGGATCGTTGCAGCAGAATGTCTTTACTGTTTTCCCAATGCGTTGTTCATTCTTTATACGACCCTATCGGCAGTTGATACACGATTGGATGAGGCAGCCCAGAGCTTGGGAGCCTCTGCCTTGAAGACCTTTTATAAAGTCACCCTTCCTTCGGCGAAATATGGAATTGCGAGTGCAGCTGCGCTGGTCTTTAATTTGACCATCACCGATTTTGGTGTACCGGTCGTCATCGGAGGGAATTATAACGTTCTGGCCACCGAGATCTACCAACAAGTCATTGGAATGCAACGTTTCGATTTGGGGGCCACGATCAGTGTCATCCTTCTGATGCCCTCTGTTGGGGCCTTCCTCCTGAACTATTACCTGACCAAGAAGAGTTATGCCCTGATCAGCGGGCAGGCTCGCCCCTTTCTCCAGCCATCGAGGCCATTTAAAAGATGGGCCTTCACCATCTATTGTTGGATTCCTTGTATTCTTATCCTTATCGTTTTTGCGTCCGTATTCCTCGGGTCGTTTGTAAAAACGTGGCCTTACGACTTCTCGCTCACACTCAAACATTTTGATTTTCCTTCCTTGGGCGGATATGCCCCTCTCTGGACCAAGTTTTGGGCTTCCATCTTAGATGGAGAATGGCAATCCATGATTGCTTATAAGTATGCTCCCATATGGAACAGTTTCTGGGTGGCCATTCTGGTGGCGATTGGAGGTGCCTTGTTGACGCTTTTGGCAGGGTATATTGTTGAAAAGAAGAAGCCCAGAGGAGATCAGGTTCTCTATACGCTGAGCGTACTGCCCGCTGCCATCCCAGGGACGGTCATGGGATTAGGATATATCCTTGCTTTTAACAAACCTTATTATTTCTTCTACGGCACCTTCTGGATCATCATCATCAATATCATTATCTGTAATTTCACGCTGGGGGTCCTTTCCAGTATTGCCAATCTGAAACAAATCGACAAATCGATTGAGGAGGCATCCGTCAGCTTGGGCGCAAACCCCATCACGACCTTTACGCGTGTGGTCTTTCCTCTTACCAAGACGGCCTTCTTCTCCAATGCGATCTTTTTCTTTATGAGGGCGATGACAACGATCAGCGCTGTCATCTTTTTGGTTTCGGCAAAGGTGAAGTTGGCAGCCATTGAAATTATCTTTCTCGACATCGATGGTCGGACTGCGAGTGCGAATGCCATGTGTACGATCATCATTGTGATCGTCGTAGGGATGCTCGTTGCGATGAGGTTGATCACCGGAAAGGCCGGACTAAAGGGGATGAGTGCCTCCGCCTGAGGTGTAAGAGAGGATGCCAGAGAAGTTTCATTTAGAGAGCGGCGTACCCAAATATATCCAAATCAGCAACTGGCTGACGGAGATGATCCAAAAAGGCCGGTATGCCGTCAACGATAAGTTGCCCTCCGAATCAAAGCTCTCCGAGCTCTTCCAGGTGAATCGCAACACCGTTCGCCAGGCCATTTCAGATTTAGTGGCGAAGGGCTTGATTCGGAAGAGGAATGGCGTGGGCTCCTTTGTCCTCGTCCGATCGACGCAACCGGTGAGGTATACCCTCCAGCATATCTCGAGCTTTACCGATGATATGATCCGTTTGGGCATTGTGCCTCAGACGAAGTTGATCAGTAAGGCAGTGATCGATGCGCCTCCAGATGTTGCAGAGAAGCTGATGTTAGGAAAGGAGAAGTTAGTCATCCTGACGGAAAGGCTTCGCCTGGGGAATCGGATCCCCTTAGTGATCGAGAGGAGTTACCTTCCACATAAGGAGTACAAGGGCATTTTGAAGATGCGGTTGACAGGCTCGCTCTACCATCTTCTGACGAAAAGGTTTCATGTCGAACTCCATCGATCGATCCAGACCTTCCGCGCCACTACTTTCTCTGGGAAGGATGCCGCGCTGTTGGGCGTCCCTCCACGATCCCCTGGCATCTTTCTCGAGAGCATCATCTATGATTCCAAGAACATCCCTGTCGAGGTCCTTCATGCGTTTCATCGAGGGGACAAATATATTTTTGAAGTGGAATCGGGAAGATACCGATACGACCTCAAGGCCTAAAAAAATCTTGACAAAAAAGTTCTCCTTTGTTACCTGTATAGATAGGTAGTTAGCCTGATAAACCAATGTCAAATGTCAAAGTTGAAATGACAAATCAAATCCAAAGTTCAAATTTCAATTTTTGGATTTGATTCACCTTCGGTTCATCACTTCGTGAAAGCTTTGACATTCCTTTGACATTCGGATTTTGGCATTTGAACTTTTGTTTGAAGAGGAGGTTTCCATGGCTGATTTGAAACGTTTCTTGGTTCCTTGGATCGATCAGGTCAAACCTTACGATACCGAGGACTTATCGACTGCTTGGTCGAGGCCGGAACTCAAGCGGATGATGATTAATGAAAATCCTCTTCCACCCTCGGAGAGAATCCTTCAGGCGATTCTTGAGGCTGCGAAGATTGGGAATCGTTATCCAGATAACGGGGCTCGCATACGAGCAAAGATTGCGAAGCGGTATGATTTGGGGCCGGAGAATGTCTATATCAGCCATGGCTCCTCCGAGACCATTGATATGATCATGAGGCTTTTTGTGACTCCGGGGGATGAGGTGCTCCTTCCTAATCCTACGTTTTCCCTTTATGGTATTCGGGCAAAAGCGGTAGGGGGTAGCGTGGTGGCTGTCGACTTGACCTCTGGTCTCCAATACGATGTCCCGGCGATGCTTCGGGCCATCAGCCCACGGACGAAGGTGATCATCATCTGCACCCCCAACAACCCCACAGGAGACTTTATCTCGGACGACGATCTCATGAAGATTGTGGAAGTAGGCATCCCAACCCTGATCGATGAGGCCTATTTGGAGTATCACCCTGAACATGAGTCGAAGGCCCATCTGATCAGGAAATATAATCATCTGATCGTGGCCCATACCTTTTCGAAGGCCTATGGGATGGCTGGCATTCGGGTCGGTTACGCCCTCGCTGACGAGGCACTGATTCAGTATTTTCGTAAGATGCAGGTTCCGTGGAATGCGAGTCTCCTCTCCATCGCTGCTGCAGAGGTGGCCTTCGATGAGGAAGAAGAGTTGAAGCGTAAGGCCGCCTACAACAACGCAGGGGTTGAGTACATCTGTAGAGAACTTTCGAAGATTCCGGGTCTTAAACCCTACTATTCTCATGGAAATTATGTGCTCATCGACGCGACCGATACGGGCGCAACAGGGAAGGAGATTGTCGATTACGTCTTTGAAAAGGTCGGAGTCATGCTCAAATACTTTGCTCCCTTTCGCGGGCGAAATGGATTCTTCAGGATCAGTCTCGGAACGCACGAAGAGAATTCGATCTGCGTCCGAGCGATCAAACTGTTTTTTGAGGATAGGAGAAAGGAGAGGAGGGCATGAGGAAGAGTCCGCTGGAACGATTGATGGATACCCATCCTGGATTGGAGATCTGGTGGGATTCCTCACCTTTGATCTATGCTGCCTGGACTCAAGGCATGTTGAAGAAAGCGCCCCCGGATCGGGCAAAAGATCTTCAAGAACAGTTGAAGAGGCTGTACGATCCCGAGCATCCTGAAGCAGCCCTCTTTAGAGGAGTGACCACCAATCCGCCTCTCTCGCTCAATGTGATCAAGACACACGAGGCGATGGTGACCCAGATCGTGGACGGGCTGATTGAAAAGAATCCCTGTGTCGATAAGGAAAGCCTCTTCTGGATGACCTACAAAGAGATTATCCAGCGAGGGGCGAAGATGTATTTAGGGGTCTTTGAGCGCTCTCAATACCGATATGGATATCTCTCTGGTCAGGTGGATCCAAGGAATCTGCGAGATAAGGAAAAGATGATCTCCCAGGCCTTGGAACTGTCGAGCCTCAGTCCCAATGTGATGATCAAGGTGCCTGGCTCGAAGGAAGGCTATGAGGTGATCAAATTCCTTACGTCAAAAGGGATATCCACAAACAATACGCTGACCTTTGTGCTCCCTCAATTGATGGCGTGTGCGAAAGCAGTGAGGGAGGGGTTAGAGATAGCCAAACAGAATGGAGTGGATCTAAGTCGCTGGAGATCTGTCATCACCCATATGACGGCTCGCTACGGAGATCTTGGAGACCTTCATAAGGAGACAGAGGCTTTAGGAATAGATCTCACCGAGGCAGATGTTCGTTGGGCGGAGCTGGCGATCTTCAAGAAGGCCTATGAGCTTGTCAAGGAGAGAAATTATCCAAGTAAGATGCTGATCTGTTCCATGAGGATCAGCCCCATCATGAACGGAAAGAGGTATTGTTGGCATTTGGAGAAGTTAGCTGGAGGCAATATTGTCTTCACCTGTCCTCCGTCCTTTATCGAGGGGGTATTTGAATTCCTTGAGGAGACAGAATTTCGGCCCCAGATCGATGAGGCTGTACCCAAGGCCGTTCTCGATAAATTATTGCGGATTCCCTATTTTGAGAAGGCCTACTATGAGGATGGATTGGCACCGGATGAGTTCAATACCCACCCTGCACTCGTTGCTACGGCAGCCGAATTCTCAAAGGCAACAGAAGGGATGGTCGATTTTGTGGCAAGACGCTTAGCAGCCCGGTGCGGTTGATCGGAGTCGTTCTCATCAACCTCACCTTAATGAGGGTGTCCAAAGGTTGTCATCGCTGGATTACCTTGGAGGAGGGGAAAGATGATTATCGGGGTTCCCAAAGAGATTAAGGTTGGCGAGAAAAGGGTGGCAGTGACCCCTCAAGGGGTGGATGCGTTGGCTGCCCATCACCATCGGACACTGGTCGAGAAAGGGGCAGGGGAAGGCAGCGGTTTTACCGACCACGAATATCAGAGAGCCGGCGCAACCCTCGTGGAGAGGAGTGAGGATGTTTGGGCTCAGGCTGACATGGTGGTCAAGGTGAAGGAGCCTCTTGAGCCAGAATTTCCATTGATGAGATCGGGCCAGATCCTTTTCACCTTTCTCCATCTGGCTGCTGATCAGAACCTGACTCTGAAATTATTGGATCGCAGAATCATTGGGATGGGTTATGAGACCATTCAGGAGCCGGATGGGTCTCTTCCGCTGCTGCGGCCGATGAGCGAGATTGCTGGCAGGGCCTCCGTCCTTGCTGGCGGGATGTGTCTGGAGACAAGATATGGAGGAAAGGGTGTTCTCCTTTGCGGCGCTTCGGGCGTTCCTCCGGCCAAGGTGGTCATCATTGGAGCAGGGGTGGCGGGTTCCAATGCATGCAAAGTCGCGGTGGGGATGGGAGCGCGGGTGAGCATTCTCGATATCGTAGCGGAAAGATTGAGTTATCTCCACGATATCACCCAAGGCCATGTTACAACCTTCATTTCAAATCGGATGACGATTGCAGAAGAGATTGCGGATGCGGATCTGGTCATTGGAGCCATTCTCATTCCAGGTGCTCAGACACCGAAGCTTGTGAGCCGGCAGGTGCTCGGGAGGATGCGGCCTGGCTCTGCTGTCGTTGATGTTTCTGTAGATCAGGGAGGATGCTTCGAAACCACACGGCCGACCACCCATGACGATCCCGTCTACATCGAAGAAGGGATCGTCCATTATTGTGTGGCGAATATCCCTGGGGCTTTCCCAAGGACTTCGACGTTTGCCCTCACCAATGCCACGTTCCCTTACATCCTTCAGATTGCAGAGAAGGGTTATGAGAGGGCGTTGAAAGAGAATGAAGCCTTGAGGAAAGGTCTCAATCTGATCGATGGGAAGTTGGTCTGTCAGGGAGTCGCTAACAGTTTCGGTATGAGTTTTATTAAAAATCCATTCGACCGCACTCCTTGAAAATTCCCTCCTGATATGATAAACCCCGTTACGAGAGTGGTGCATTCAGACCCCTGCTCCCAGGAGGAAGGAACTTTTTTTTCTTCCGACCCTTGCTAAGAGATCGGGTCTTTCTCACGAGGTAAATCTTCCCCATCGTTCGACGTGCTGAGATCATGGGAATTCCTAAGAGAAGATTGATTATCGCCATTGATGGCCCTTCTGGCGCGGGAAAAAGCACTGTGGCAAAGCTTTTGGCAAAGCGACTCGGCTATCTTTATATCGACACTGGAGCAATGTACCGAGTCGTTGCGCTGAAGGCGAAAGAGAGGTTCATTCACCCGGAAGATGAATCAGCGCTCCACCAGTTGGCCTCCTCTCTTTCTATTGCCCTCGTCACGAGGGGGAGAGAGATTCATGTCTTTTGCGATGGGAAGGATGTGACGGAGGCCATCCGTCTGCCCGAAATCAGTCGTCTCGCCTCAGACATTTCAAAGAAGAAGGGTGTGAGAGAGGCGTTGGTTCAGAAACAGAGGGAGATGGGAAGAAGAGGAGGGGTTGTATTGGAAGGGAGAGATATTGGAACGGTCGTCTTCCCTGGTGCGGAGGTTAAATTCTATCTCGATGCCGATGCAGACGAGAGGGGAAGGAGAAGATTTGATGAATTGTCCAGAAAAGGAGTTGAAGTCAACTTTAAAGAGACCCTTGAGGAAGTGAAACGGAGAGACCATCATGATATGAAACGGGTTCACTCTCCTCTGAAAAAGGCCGATGATGCTTTGTTCATCGATTCCACCCATCTCTCTATTGAGAAGGTTGTACAGAAGATGCTCCGCATCGTAAAAGAGAGAGTTAAGAGATGAAGCTTTTCGTTGCCAGATCGGCTGGCTTCTGTTTTGGAGTCAAGCGGGCCATGGACATAGCCCTTGAGGCTGCCAAAAAACACCCCAAGGAGCTCTATACCTTAGGCCCCCTTATCCATAACCCTCAAGCTGTTCAATTTCTTGAACAGTTAGGGGTGAGAGTGAAGAATCGGATAGAAAATATACCGAGGGGGACAGTCATCTTCCGATCCCATGGAGTATCTTTAAAGGATCTGAAGAAGGCTAAGGAGAAAGGGTTACACACCATCGATGCGACCTGTCCCATTGTGAAGAGGGCTCAATTCTTCGCAAAGTTCCTTTGTCGCCATGGATATTCTGTCCTGGTTGTAGGAGATCCTTACCACCCTGAGGTCGAGGCGATCAGAAGCTATATCAAGGATAAAGTGGAAGTGGTTGAGGATGTCGATGGACTTCAGCGATTAGGCCCATGGGACAAGTTGGGAATTGTCGCCCAGACAACGCAATCTTTCAATCTCTTCAAAAAGATAGTGGCCGCCGCCTTGGAGAAGGCCAAGGAAGTAAGAGTGTTTAATACGATTTGCCGTGCCACAATGGTTCACCAGGAGGAGGCAGTGGAGATCGCTAAGAAGGCAGATTGTATGATTGTGGTGGGTGGCTACAACAGCGGTAATACTCAAAGGTTGGCGGCCATCTGCAGAGACGTTCAACCTCATACCTATCACATTGAAACTGCAAGGGAAATCGATCCTAAATGGTTATCCGGACGAGAAAAAATCGGCCTGACTGCAGGGGCCTCCACACCCCTCTGGATCATCAAGGAGGTTGAGGAGAGGATTCAACGGCTTAAGGGCCCAAGTAATTAAACGATTTGTATTTTCCAGAATAGTGTGATATAAGTTTTGGCGGAAAGTTGGCCCAGGACCCCGTTCAGCAATGGCCGGGGAAGGGTTGATTTTTACATTGTCGGAAAAGGGGGTTTTTCTGAATGGTTAAGGAAGAACTGACACCTGCAGAGGAAGGGGCAGCAAAAGCCTCTGTGAGCCCAGAAGAGGGAAAGAGAGAGGGTAGGGAACTTCCTCGCAGGGATGAAACCGTCGAAGACTCGACTCTACGAGAAGACTTTCAAACGCTCTATGAGGAGAGCCTCAAGACATTGGAGGAAGGCCAGATCGTCAAGGGGACGGTCATCGAGATTACTCCGGATCATGTCACTGTGGATGTCGGATATAAGTGCGAAGGACAGATTCCTATTCAGGAATTCATCAAGAGGGACAAGAAGGTCGATGTGAAGATCGGAGATCGGATCGATGTCCTTTTGGAGAGGAAGGAGAGCGAAGAAGGGTTGCTCACCTTGTCAAAGGAGAAGGCAGACAAAGTGAGGACTTGGAGGGAGGTCAGCCGATCGTGCAGGGAAGGGGAGATCATCGAGGGCGAGATTGTATCGAAGGTCAAGGGAGGGCTTTCCGTGGACGTCGGCGGAATCCTTGCCTTCTTACCTGGATCTCAGATTGATTTAAAGCCGGTTCGGAACCTCGATGCCTTGCTTGGTCGACGACTGAGATTCAAGGTGATCAAGTTCAATCGGAAGCGGAATAACATTGTCCTTTCCCGGCGCATCCTTCTTGAAGAGGAAAGGAAGGTGTTGAGGGAGGAAACGTTAAAGAATATTCAAGAAGGAACCATTGTAGATGGAACCGTGAAGAGCCTCACCGACTACGGTGCCTTCGTCGATTTGGGAGGCATGGATGGTCTCCTCCATATCACCGATATTTCTTGGGGAAGGATTGGACATCCCTCGGAGAAGCTTTCGATGGGGGACCGCGTCAAAGTGAAGATTCTTCACTTCGATCGAGAGAAGGAAAAGGTTTCATTAGGATTGAAACATGCTTTGCCCGACCCGTGGGATTCCGTGACACAGAAATATCCAGTGGGATCTCGAACCAAAGGGAAAGTCGTTAACGTGACTGATTACGGGGTGTTCGTTGAACTGGAGGAGGGTATTGAAGGCCTCGTCCATATTTCCGAATTGACATGGAGCAAGAAGATGAAGCATCCCTCCAAGATCGTCCATATCGGGGATAGGGTGGAGGTTATGGTTCTCGATTGCGATCCAGCCAAACGCCGCATCTCATTGGGGATGAAGCAGATTGAGCCAAACCCATGGGCTCTGATTGAAGAGAAGTATCCTGTGGGAAGCAGGGTCGTTGGAAGGGTGAAGACCATTACCGATTTTGGCATTTTCGTCGGTTTTGAGGAGGGCGTGGATGGCCTCGTCCATGTCTCTGAGATGTCCTGGACGAAAAAGATCAAGCATCCCAGCGAGCTTTACAGGAAGGGGCAAGAGGTTGAGGCGGTGGTCTTAAGTATCGATCCAAGAAATGAACGTTTCTCACTCGGTGTCAAGCAGTTGACCCCTGACCCATGGAAAGAGGTTTCACGGCGATATCGAAAAGGTGAAGTGGTCACAGGGAAGATTACCAATTTGACCGATTTCGGTGCCTTTGTCGAATTGGAGGAAGGGATTGAAGGGTTGATCCACGTCTCCGAGATCAGCCGGGAGAAAGTGGAGAGACCTTCGGACGTGTTAAAGGCAGGAGACACGGTTTCCGCGGTTGTCCTCCATGTGGATTCTAACGAGCGGAGGATTGGCCTCAGCATGAAAGGGCTGAAGGAAAAAGCAGAGAAGGCGGAGATTGAGAAATACATATCGAACCAAGGATCCACTTCCTCCACGCTTGGAGCATTGATTCAGGAAGAGATGGAGCGCCGAAAAGGAGGATTGTCCAACAAAAAGGGAGAAAATTAGCTTCGCTAATTTCAAAGGCCAAAGTTCCTGCCTACCCTGCCTGCCGGCAGGCAAATTCCAAATGAAGTTCAAATGACAAATCATTTTATGTATACGAATCCAGTTATTGAGTCATTAGTCATTAAGTCATTGAATGACCCAATGACTGAATAACT
>CAZFJD010000064.1:0-12573 GCA_964518775.1 uncultured Syntrophaceae bacterium | reverse complement strand
TTGGTTGGTCTTAGGATCAAGCTTTCTATCGCTGTTCATCACTTATAGTATTCGAATTGGGGCTTATTCTGTTCTTTTACCAGAGATGATCAAGGATTTTCAGACGACGAAGGCCCAGGCCGGAATGATCAAGAGCGCTTTTTCGATCACCTATCTCCTCTTTGCCCCTCTCATGGGGTGGTTGACCGACCGGGTTGGTGGGCGAAAAGTGATCAGTTTCTTCTGCCTCTCTTTAGGGGGTGGAACCTTTCTCATGGGTAAAGCTGAAAACCTGACTACCGCTGCCTTTTTTTACAGCATCGTCGGTGTGGGAGCTGCAGCAACCTGGGTCCCTATCGTCACCCTGATCCAGAACTGGTTTGGAGAAAAAAAGAGGGGATTGGCTCTGGGTATCCTTTCACCAAGTTATGGAATCGGTTTTGGGCTGATGGGTTTGATCTTACCGGTTATCGTGTTCGAATACCATTGGCGGGTTGGTTGGTCCATCCTCGGGATCGCAGGATTGTCCCTTTTCATTCTTAACGGAATATTGCTGAGGGATCGGCCGGAAAGGATAGGCCTTTCCCCTTGGGGAGAGCTGGTCGTAGGGGCGAAAGAAATCCCCCTTCAGTCCCGAAGCATGGGTTATCTTGATATCTTAAAGCATGGTCGGCTCTGGATCATCGGCGTTTCCTATTTGGCTATCTCTTATGGGACCTACACGGTGGTTGATTTCATTGTCACCTATGGAGCGATCGAGCTGCGAATTCCATACCCAATCGCCTCGCTATTCATAACAGTGATTGCCTTCAGTGGTGTGATGGGAGGGATTCTTTTGATGGTCCTCTCCGATTACATTGGGAGACAGAGATCGTTGATATTCATCCAGACCTTGTTGGCTCTGGGCGTTGTATTTATTATCCTTGTGAGCGATCATATCCCTCTAATGATGCTCGGGATGGGATATTTTGGATTCCTTTACGGAGCGATCTGGCCGATGTACGGGGCTTGTGCCAGAGACTATTTCCCCAAGGAGGTTACGGGGACGGTCTTTGGACTCATGACCATTTTTTATGGAGTGGGTGCAATGGTCAGCCCGGTTTTGACCGGTTATTTGGCTGATGTCACCGGAACTTTTCGATGGTCTTTTGCCCTTGGAGCATTCGCTGCTTTGACCGCGGCCCTCCTGATGGCATTCTTAAAGAAACCAGAAGATTGAAAGAATTCTTTTCATTATGATACTATTAATCGGGAAAATAACCAAATTTCAAACACCTGCCTTCACCGAAGCAGCTTCGCACAGGCAGGCTAATCATCAAATAATAACCAAAGTCCCAATGACCAAAAGATGAAAGGAGAATATGGACTTGTGGATAGCCGTTTTGGTTATTGATAAATTGGATCATTGGGATTTATTCCTCAACCTGTGTCAGGAACAGGTTTGGAGCTTGGGATTTGGTGATTGGTTATTAAATGTGGACCATATTATTGTATGGAAGTGAAGGAGGAGTAAAGAGTGACTACCCCAAGGATATTGGTGGTCGATGACGAGATGATCGTTTGTGAAAGTTGCAAACGGATCTTAGAAGAGGACAGGTATGATGTAGACACGGCCCTCAGCGGCATGGAAGCCTTCGAAAAAATGAGGGAGAATCCTTTTGATATCGTCATCACGGATCTCAAAATGCCGGGCGTCGATGGAATGGAGGTTTTGAGAACATTCCGTAAGGAGTATCCTGATGCGATCGTCATTATGATCACAGGCTTTTCGACAGTGGAGACTGCTGTGGAGGCCATGAAATTGGGAGCCTTCGACTACATCCCCAAGCCGTTTACGCCGGACGAGGTCTCGATCGTGGTGAAGAAGGCGATCGAGAAGAAGAGCCTCATGCTGGAAAACATCTATTTGCGCCAGGAATTACAGGAGAGATACGGCTTCCACAATATCGTTGGAAAGAGCAAGAAGATGCAGGAGATCTACCGGATCATTGCTAAGGTGGCCACGACCGACAGTACGGTCTTGATCTATGGTCAGAGTGGAACCGGAAAGGAGTTGATCGCGCGGGCTATCCATTTCAACAGTCCGAGGCGAGAGAAACAGTTCGTCCCGGTGGACTGTGCCGTTCTATCAGAGAATCTCTTGGAAAGCGAACTGTTTGGCCATGTCAGAGGCTCTTTCACTGGCGCGGTGACGACGAAACCAGGGCTTTTCGAAGTGGCGGATGGAGGGACTGTCTTTCTCGATGAGGTGGGCAACATCAGCCTTGCCATTCAGGCGAAACTTCTGAGGGTCTTGCAGGAAAGGGAATTTACCCCTGTTGGGGGAACAAAGGCAAAGAAAGTGGACATTCGCCTCATTGCGGCCACCAACAAAGACCTGGAAAAGATGATCAAAGAGGAAACCTTCCGAGAGGATCTCTATTACCGGCTTAACATCGTTCCCATCTACCTTCCTCCCCTAAGGGAAAGACACGAGGATATTCCTCTTTTGGCGGTCCATTTTCTTAAGAAATATGCTGAGGAGATGGGGAAGACGATCAAAGGGTTCACACCAGAGGCTATGGAGAAATTAATCAGATATCCATGGCCGGGTAATGTCCGGGAACTTGAGAATGTGATCGAACGGACTGTGGTGATGATCGAGGATGAGATGGTTCGAGTAGAGCACCTTATCCTCCCTGGTCAGGAAGAGAAAGAGGGACGGGAGAACCACATCCCAATGACCAGTGAAGAATTGAAAGAACTCAAGAAGCAGGCGCGGGAGAAGGCGGTTGAAGAGATCGAGAAGGCCTTTCTCCTCAGTGCATTAGAGCGGCATCAATGGAATGTGACGAGGGCAGCAGAAGAGGTGGGAATGCTTCGTCCAAATTTCCAGGCCTTAATGAGGAAGTATCACATAAGAGCGAGAGAAGAACAGTGATTTGTATAAAAAGCAATGTCAAATTTCAAAGTTCAAAGGTCAAATAAAATCCAAAATTCAAATGATTAAAAAGAAGTTTTGACATTAAGGCATTTGGCATTGATTTGACATTGGGATTTTGACATTTGGAATTTACTTTTCGGTCGGAAGGGGCTTCTGTTGTCAGATTTTTTCAAATGGTTGATTTTGGGCTGGTCAATTGTCGTGGTAGGTATTGCTACACTTGGATTGGTCCTCATTGTTAGATATGGTGAGGTAAAAAAGATTGAAACAGATGATGTAAGCCTGTGTTTCATCATTGCTTTTTTTTGTTGGTTGATTCCCATAATTGCCTTCACAATCCTTGCCCGCACAATAGGATTTTAGTCTAATCCAAGATGTATATTTTGTTTATTTATTCATAATAATTTAATATTACAGCTGGTTAAACAATTATGCCCCTTCATCTGTCCAAATTATGTATGTGAATAATATACACCTTGACCTATTCCGTGGGATTCTAATGTATAAAATATTCAATGAATTCAATGGAATAAGACATGCTTGTTCTCCTTTTCACGTTGGCACAGGATATGCAGCCTCACAGGGTGAACCCAAACAGAAAGGGGGAATGAGGTATGTTAAAGAGAAAAAGATCATTGGTTGCTGGGCTCGCAGCAGGTTTGGTCTTTTTAATGGCCACGCCAGCCTTTGCAAGATCGATCAGCCTTAAGGATGCCGGGGTTGCCCTGTGGATCTTCATCATCATCGGAGCGGTCATTGTCCTCCTTCAACTGATCCCGGCGGTGATTCTTTTCTTCTCTTTCATCGGAACGACCTCAAGCATGGTTTTCAAGCGAAAGAAAGCGGCCGAGGAAGTTGCTGCCGAGGAAAAAGCTGTACTCCCCGGCATTGAACCGGCAACTGTTAAGAAATAGGTTGAAGACCGGAGAGAACAATGACCAAATCTATGCAAATGGGAAAGATTCTAATTGTTCTGAGTCTAGCCCTCATTGTTGCCATCGCAATGGTCTCGTTGGGTATTGCCTATGCAGGAGGAATTAGAGGAATAGGGCTCTTGGGGGTGTGGTTTTTCATCACCTTTGGAATTGTCGTCGTCTTGGCTCAATTGATCCCGGCAGGCATTCTCCTGTCAGCCTTCATCGGGACAGCATTTTCTTCCTTTCGAAGGGGAGAGACGCCCATCCGGGCCACATAGAAGGATATCGAGAAAGGATCACATGTACCTCTCTGGATAGGCAAGAGAGGGCTCCTGAGTGAAGAGGAGAGACTGAGATGAAACCGAAAACGATTCTTATTGTTTATCAGGACGATCTCTGGGCCAGATCGCTCTCTACTTTCTTCCACGGCATTGGGTATAGGGTCGAGACCGCAAAGATGGTGAGCGAGATGATTCGGAAGGTTCGAAATGGCAAAATCCAGGTGGTCCTCCTCGATGACGAGATCGAGGGAGTGAAGGCCTGTGACTTAGTTCCACTCTTTAAGAAGATCAATGAGAAGATCCAGGTCATTGTGGTCTCCTCAGAGGCCTCTCTTGGCTTGGTGAAGCGCCTCCGGGGGGCAGGGATCTTTTATCAGGCCATGAAACCGGTCGATCTGGAAGAGATCAAGTCGGCTGTGGAGTGTGCCTTTGAAAAAATCGAGAAAGAAAATTTAAAAGAAGGTTTTTTCCCGTTCCTCATTCCAAGGAGGGTTCCGGCATGAATGGGAGAGAACTAGGAGTCAAGACTTGGGTTGCCTTTTTGGGAATCCTGTCCCTTTTTCTTTTTGTCGGGTTAACAGCAGGAGTTGCTTGGAGTGACAATTCCCTCTGCTTGGGTTGCCACCAGGATGAGTCGTTAAAGAAAGAGGATACTCGTGGCAAAAGGATTTCTCTCTTTGTCTCAGAGGCAGGGTTTAAAAATTCAGTCCATAAGAAACTCTCCTGTTCCGATTGCCACACCCGTATCAAGGATGACAAACATGCAGAGGGTGGGAAGAAGGCTGCGGATAAGAGTGTCCGTTGTGGAGCTTGCCATAAGGAGGCAGAGAAAGAATATCATCAGGGCCTTCATTCAAAGATGATTATGAAAGGGACGGAGAGGGCAGCCAATTGTTATGACTGTCATGGAAAACATAATATCCTGCCAAGCAAGAATCCCAAGTCAATGACCCATGTTTCAAATATCGAAAAGACATGCGATCGCTGCCATTCCGACATTGAATTTGTTAAGCAGCATGCATTGGGTACGGTCATCCCAGGAGAGGCCTTTAAGAGAAGTGTCCATGCAAAAACAGGAGAGGTGACCTGTACCAGCTGCCACGGAAGCCATAATCTGAGATCCCTGATCGATCCAAAATCAACGATCTTTCGATCGAATATCCCCCATACTTGTGGGGAATGTCACCCTGACATAACCAAGCAATTTACAGAGAGCATTCATGGAGTGCTCGCTGCCAGGGGTAGGACGGATTCCCCAACCTGCACCACCTGCCATGGCATTCATGGGATCAAGGCGAAGATAGATCCTGATTCTCCGGTCCATGAAAGAAGGATTGCGCTGACCACATGTCCTCAGTGTCATGCTGCGGAGCGGATCTCAAAGGAATACAAAATCACCACGATTCCGGTAAAATCCTATTACGATAGTTTCCACGGTCTCTCTTATCGCGGTGGAGATACCTATTCGGCCAACTGTGCCAGTTGTCATGGAATTCATGATATCCGGCCCTCTTCGGATCCCAAATCGATGATCCATAAAGACAACCTCCAGAAGACGTGTGGAAGTTGTCATCCTGGCGCTTCAGAAAACTTTGCCAAAGGGAAGATGCATACCGTTGCCTCGATCGCCGGCGAAGAGTTTGGAGAGAAGGTGGTCGGGTGGGTGAGGATCATCTACATTTTCTTGATTGTGACCGTCATCGGAGGAATGGTCCTCTTCAACTTTGCCGATTGGCTGAGAAAGACAATTGACCGAATGCATTAGGAGCAAGGGGTGTAGCACAGAGAGACCACGAGATCGCTGAGAGGAGATTTTTTATAGATTTGGTGCTGTAAGCAAGACCTGAACCATACAGTATCTATAGGGAACACCCCAAGGAGCTCGGCGCTATGAAGAAATATCTGAGAATGACACTGAATGAGAGGGTTCAGCACGTCAACTTATTCATCAACTTTACGATCTTGGTGATCACAGGTTTTGCCTTAAAGTATCCAGAGGCCTTCTGGGCTTCTCCGATCACGGATGTCCCAGCCGGGATGACCATTCGGGGATTTCTCCATCGCCTCTCGGGTGTGGCAGTCGTCACCTTGGGCGGGTATCACATCTTGTATATGATCTTCACTCAGAGGGGAAGAGGGATTTTGAAAGACATGATCCCCGGTTTGAAAGATCTCAAAGACGCATGGGAGACGTTGAAAAACAACCTCTTCATCAATCGACCGGCCAAAGAGATTAAGATGGGTCGCTTTAATTTCCGGGAGAAAGCGGAATATTTTGGACTGATTTGGGGAACGATCGTCATGACGGTGACGGGCTTCATCCTCTGGTTTGAGGTGGAGTGGCTCAGATATTTTCCGAAGTGGACCTTCGATGTGGCCCGAGCCATCCATTTTTATGAGGCAATTTTGGCCACCCTCACCATTATCGTTTGGCATTTCTATTCTGTCATTTTCAATCCCGATGTCTACCCGATGAGTTGGGCTTGGATTACAGGGCACCTCACGGAACATGAAATGACAGTGGAACATGGTCTGGAGCTGGAGAAGCTTAAAGCTGAGGAGAAGGGAAAGCTGATGGAGTTCGGTGAGGCAGCGGCCGTAGGAGGTGGAAGGGTTTATCCCCTTCGTCGCGAAAAAGGAGAAAAGGGCTTTTCCGTAAAGCGGCTCTATGGGACTGTCCAGGATTTGAATGAGACGATAAAGAATTGGAAAGGAGAATGACAGGAGTTCACCTTAAGGGGGGTGATCGTAAATGTTAAAAAACGGATGGGATCATCGATATGGACCTTATCCGAAGAAGAGGGAGAAGAAACGTCCTCATGTTAAAGAAGGAAGGTTTTTGAAAAAGAGCTATGATTGGTTGGGATGGAAAATTACCGAGTTGGGTGATTTTTCATTTCGTCGGCCTTGCATAGAGCATTAGGGAGAAAATAAAAGTATTTGGTGGAGAGGTTAGGGTAAGCCTGCCTGCCGCAGGCAGGGACGCCGGTTTTGTCGTTTGGTTATGTCAATGGTCTTTAAGCCTTTCAGCTAAAATTTACCCTAACCCTTTGACCCTGAACGAGACGGGCTTCTTAACCCTAACCGAAAGACTGATTTTTAGGCCCTATATATCCTCTGACTCCCACCATCCAAACCCCACCCAAAATGGAGAGGATATATAGGGCTTTTTTTATTCTAAAGCCTTTAGTCAACCCTTATCCAATTATACCCACCTATTCTTCTTATTGTAAGGATGAAGAGAACGTGGTAATATTTATTACGAGGAGCATTAAATTGTTTACATTTCGTAGGGCAAGGCTTCAGCCTTGCAACCAGCAGGCCTAAAGGCCTGCCCTACGAAAAATGATGGATTTTGATGTAAACAATATTTTGCTCTCCTTAATAAGTTATTTAAGATAAAGAGATGGTGTCTCGAAAAAAAGTTTCTTTCTGGACCATTTCCGCTCTTGTTTTCTTCCTCCTCTTCGGGAGTTCCATAAGAAGCGCCTTGGCCTTGACAACAGAAGAGGAGAAGAAGTTAGGGAAGAGGGTCCTCCTTGAGATGGAGAGAAGAGTCGAATGGGTAAGGGACCTCACCCTTCAGACTTACTTAGAAAGGTTGGGCCATTCCCTGTTAGCTCAGGTTGGCCCCACCCCTTTTGAGTTTAAATTCTACCTGATCAGTGCGCCAGACCCAAATGCCTTTGCCATTCCAGGTGGCTACATCTTCGTAACCACAGGGCTGATTGTTTTGGCAGAGAATGAGCATGAGATCGCGGCTGTGCTCAGCCATGAGATTGCGCACATCACGGCAAGACATATTGCACAGATGATTGAGAGAATGAAACGGATTGAGTGGGTGAGTTTAGCTGGTATGATCGCAGGGATCTTGGTCGGGGGTGGAGGAAAAGCCTCTGAAGCGATTGCCACCAGCGCAACGGCGTTACCTGAGGCCTATCGTCTGAAATATACTCGTGAGGATGAGGTGGACGCCGATCAAAACGGTCTCCAATATATGACCAAGGCGGGTTATGATCCCCATGGGATGATCACCTTTCTTAGCAAGATTTACAAAAGCAGTTTGACCTCTGGACCAAAAATCCCTGCCTATCTTTCCACCCATCCTGCGATAGAGAACCGGATTTCCTTCGTAGACAACCTGCTCCAATCCGGACTGAAGCCGAAAGGTCCGTCCAAAACAGTGGGGGACTTTAAGAGGATTCAAGTCAAAGCCTTCGTGGAGGAAAGGGAACCCCATGTGGCCGTCGCCCACTACCAGTCGTTGGTTGATAGCAATCCACAAGATTTTGAGGGGTACTATGGATTGGGTCTCGCCTACCGGAAAATGGGGAGGTTAGATAAGTCGATCGAGGTGTTTCAGAAAGCGAGCACATTAGCGTCTAAGGACACGGATGCCCTAAGGGAGCTTGGGATCGTCTATTTTCTTTCAGGGAAGCCGGAGCAAGCAATTGAACATCTTGGGGCGATCCAGTCCCTCCCCGAGAGTGGGTCAGATCTATCAGCTCTTTATTATCTTGGAAGAGGATATCAGGAGAGAGGAGATTTTGCCAAGGCCCTGCCACTCTTTCTGAAGATCCAAAAAGAGGTGCCTGAATTCATCGATGTCTATCACAACATTGGATCGGTCTATGGAAGAATGGGTCAGAAAGGGCTATCCCATCTCTACTTCGGAAAACATTTCAAATTGAGAGGGGAGAGAAATAATGCTCTCCTCCATTTCAGAACGGCCTTTGATTTGCTGGAGAAGGGAAGTCTGGAAAGGGAGGAGGCTCAGCGGGAGATCAAAGAACTGACACAAACGAAATAAAGAATAATAACCAAATTCCAAGCACCAATAACCAAATTATTATGTTATTAGTACTACTACGTTAAATTCATTTAAGAAAAATCATAAAGCCCAGGTTACAGGCTTGGAATCGGGTCTCGAAACATTGTTCAATTTCGCCGAAATGCAAAAGCACTTGAAAATATTGGTTTTTCATTTTTAACCTAACGTAGTAGTATTAGTCATTGAATGACTTAATTACACAGTGACTTAATAACAAAAAAGCTTTTGGAATTTAGGATGCGCCCCTGGGCATAAAGTTCGGCTATAACTGGTCACGAAAGGAGGGAATTGGGGAAGGATGAAGCCACTTGAGGCCTATTGCGAAAAAGCGTTGGAGTCAGGAATGGATGGGGTAAAGGTGATCGATCCTCGATCCATCGTTACTGCGGAGTGGGTCAGAATGAAGTGCCAATTTGGATGCCCGGGTTTCGGGATGAGCCACTGCTGTCCTCCTCACAGCCCAACGCCAGAGGTTACCCGGAGAGTCATCGATTCCTACGAGAAGGCTATCCTCCTCCACCGAAAACTCAAAAGGGGAGAAAGGTCGAAAGGGTTCAACGAAACCGCGGTTCGTCTCGAGATCGAAATTTTCCTCGATGGGTACTATAAGGCCTGGAGTATGGGCTCCGGTCCTTGTCGTCTCTGTAAGGAGTGCGATCCGAATGGCCCTTGTAAACATGGATACGAGGCGAGGCCTTCGATGGAGGCCTGTGGCATCGATGTTTTCAAAACCGCAAGAGGCAATGGGTTTCCCATTGAAGTGGTTCGCACTCATGAGGAAGAGAGAAATATCTACGGAGTGATATTAGTGGAATGAACCCCGTTAGAAAGTACGCTTTTGAAACACCGAGTGGTCAATCTATCCTGTCATCCCTTTCTTAAGGGAACTTTCTAACGGGGTGAAGCTTCCCATTGAGGAGGAGAGATGAAGAAATCAATCAGGGAATTGGAAGAAGAAATTCAGAGGCTCAACAGGGAATTCTCCATTCTGAATGAAATCAGCCAGACCGTCAATCAGGCGGCCGATCTCCATGAGATTCTCAACAGTAGTTTGAACAAGATCACGGAACTGATAGGAGTCCGGTCCGCGGGAATTTACCTCTTGGATGAGAAGGGCCAAAGTCTAGTCTTTAGTGCACAACGAAATTTTTCCAGAAAATTTATGGACGGAATGAAGCGGTTGAGATTGGACGAGGGGATCACGGGAAAGGTGACGCTGACGGGTGAGGCCATGTTCGTCGAAGACTATCCCAGTCATTCCCAAGCCATCTCCTTGGCAATTGAAGAGGGGTTAAAATCCCTTGCAGTCATCCCTTTAAGGGCGAGGGATAAGATCTACGGAACCTTGAACATCGCAAGAAAGGATTTTTATAGGTTTACTTCATATGAAAAGAACCTTTTCAATGCCATCGGTCAGATCATCGGCGGTGCCATGGAGAGGGTTTCCCTCTATACGGAGAATGTGAAACGGCTGGAGGAACAAAGAACCCTCTATTCCATCAGTCAGGAGATTGCCTCCAGACTCGAACTGAAAGTGATTCTTCAAAAGATCATTGAGAGCGCCGTTGGACTCCTGGGAGTGGAATCGGGGTTGATTACCCTATGGGACAATCGAAGACAGAATTATGCGATCGCCATCGTCCATGGATTGTTAGATTCTCTGATCGGCAAGGAGTTCTCCCTTCCCTCAAGTGGGGTTGTGGGAGAGGTGATCCAGGGGAAAGTCCCTGTCCTCTATCAAGATTATAACCAGCATCCAAACCGAATGAGAGAGTTGGATTCCTACCGTTTTAAAGAGGTCTTAGGCGTTCCGCTCATCGTCAGAGAGATGATCATTGGGGCGATGGTGGTAAGTAGTTCTGATCCCGACAAACACTTCCAACAGAACGAAATCGACCTCCTCTTCAACTTCGCCCACCAGGCTGCCATTGCCATCGGGAATGCAAGACTCTATGAGGATTCTTTAGCCAAGATCAAACAATTGGCGACTCTCCACGAAGTCGGGAAAACCCTCTCCTCAACACTCGATCTCGATGTATTGCTCAAGAAGGTCTTGGAGCTTCTCAGAGAGCAGTGGGGATATGCATTATGTGGTATCTTTTTCTTGGACCGGGAAAGAGATGAGCTATATATTAAGCAATTCTCAGGCGAGAGATTGGAAGAAATTAAGGATATGCGGTTTAGGGTGGGTGTGGATGGGATCGTGGGTTGGGTCGCTAAGACAGGTTTACCCTATTACGCTCCGGACGTATCGAAAGACCCGTTCTATGTTCGTGGATCGCCGGTGGCCAGATCGGAGGCGGCCTTTCCACTTATGGTGAGGAATGAGTTGATTGGGGTTCTGGATATTGAGAGTAGTGATCTGATGGGTTTCGATGAAGAGGATCTGAAGCTCCTTTCCTCCTTTGCCAGCCAGGTGAGCGTCTCTATTGAGAATGCCCAACTCTTCTCCAATCTGAAACAAACACTTGAAGAGTTAAAGCAGGCCCAGGATCAGATCGTCCAGGCCGAGAAATTGAGGGCCATGGGAGAGATGGCCAGCGGAGTGGCTCACGACTTCAATAATGTCTTAGCTGTTATTCTTGGCAACATTCAACTCTTGCTCCATCAGTTGGATCATCTTCCTCCAGAAGAGGTTCGTGACAGGTTGAGGACGATCGAACAGGCCTCAAAGGATGGGGCCGAGACCGTCCGCCGCATACAGGAATTTACGGGAGTGAAAAGGGATAAAGAATTCATCCTGCTCTCCATCAATGAGATCGTTGACGAAGCGATGAGCATCACCCAGCCCCGCTGGAAAGATCAGGCACAAAAGAAAGGGATACAGATCGAGCTGGTCAAGAAGTTAGGAGATGTGCTTTCGGTTTTAGGAAATCCTTCAGAGTTGAGGGAGGTCTTCACCAATATCGTCTTTAATGCTGTCGATGCGATGCCCGAAGGGGGAAAGCTGACCATCTCAACAGAACCTCAAACCGATGGTTGGGTTGTAGTGAAGGTTTCCGATACCGGGATCGGAATGGCGGAAGAGGTGAAAAAGAGGGTTTTTGACCCATTCTTCACGACAAAGGGAGTGACCAGCTCTGGGTTGGGCATGAGCGTTTCCTACGGGATCATCAAACGTCATGGCGGAGAGATTTTGATTGAGAGTGAACTCGGGAGGGGAACAACCTTTGTCATTCGTCTGCCGGCAGGTTACGGCGAGAAGGAGTTAGAGGAGAAGGTATTCAAACCGGTTAAAGAAGTGCAGCCAGCACGAATCTTGGTGATTGACGACGAGGAGTCGGTTCGAGATATTCTCTCCCGCATGCTGAAGGTTAAAGGCCATCGCGTCGTAGTTGCTCCGGATGGGGAAGAGGGAATTGAACGATTCAAGAACGAGGCCTTCGATCTCGTCTTCACCGATCTCGGCATGCCAAAAATTTCGGGGTGGGAAGTGGGAAAGACGATCAAAGGGATGAATTCAAAAGTTCCCATCGTCATGATCACCGGATGGGGAATGGAGTTGAATCGGGAGAAGATGACCCAAAGTGGAATCGATCTCGTCGTATCCAAACCCTTCCAATTTGATCAGGTGATCGAGCTGGTCGCTGAGGCCATGGAGCTAAAGGAGAAAATGTAAAATTAGGGACACATCCCATTTTT
>CAZFJD010000063.1:0-12583 GCA_964518775.1 uncultured Syntrophaceae bacterium | reverse complement strand
AAACCAGACCAGAGATCAAGGGGTTAGCAAAAGAGCCCAAATCCCATTTGTAATCAGCGGGTTGGCGGTTCAAATCCGTCCGTGGGCTCCAAATCTTTTCCTTCGTGAGCATCGAAGTAGAGGCTTGATCAACCGATGAGACCTTTCGACACGACCTCTGACGCTGAAAAGGTCCAGATCGAAATCTTTCGACGTATGACCCCTGAAAAGCGTCTCCAATCCGCTGCTCTGCTATCCGAGACGTGCCGTACCCTTATCGCAGAAGGAATACGAAAACGCCATCCAAACTACAATGAAGAGCAAGTGAGGCTGGCGATTATTCGATGCCTCCTTCCCGAAAACCTCTTTCTTCAGGCCTATCCCTGTGCCCGTGACATCCTGCCATGACGTCTGAAGACGCACTGAAACTTCTTTTATCGAAGCTAGATGAATGTGGGATTCCCTATATGATCACAGGGTCCTTCGCAAGTAATATCCACGGACTCCCCCGGGCCACTCAGGATGCCGACGTGATCATAGAAGCGGAACAAAGGACCTTGGAAAGATTTGTCGAAAGCCTTGGGCAAGCGTTCTATTGCAACAAGGAAGCGGCAATGGACGCCCTTGCCAGGGAGCAAATGTTCAATGTGGTTCACCTCGAAACAGGGTTCAAAATCGACCTGATTATTCGCAAGTCAAGACCGTTTAGCAAAATGGAGTTCTCCAGACGGCAGCCTGCGTTCTATCTTGGAGAAAGCCGGTGGTTTGCAACGGCCGAGGATACCATTCTCGCCAAGCTGGAATGGTCAAAAATGGCTGATTCGGAGCGACAATTCTATGACGCCTTAAATGTGGCAAAACTCCAGAGGGACAATTTGGACCGGGTTTATCTTGAGAAGTGGGCCAGAGAGCTTGACATCGTCGACTCACTGGAAAAACTGTTTCGGGAGATGGAATTCTGAGATTCCTCATATCCCTCAACCTTTAAGTATGGAGAATGTCCCTCATCTTATATCCAACTGGTCATTCCCCTACCAATCTATCGCACGCCCCCAAAATCAGGCGGCGAGTTCGGTATTCGCCGCACCGCTTCTCTTCCCTTTCCTTCGGGACGCGGAAGGTTTCGCCGAGGAAGTTTGGTTAATTTTTGGGTGACCCCGATTCCCCGATTCCCGGTTTCGAAAACACGCAAACAGCGATTCCGGTTTGAGGATGGGAGTATATCAATAAACAAGTCCCCAAATCTCACCTTCTAATTTTAAAGGTAAAACAGGCCTTGACAAATTAAAA
The DNA here is from genome assembly GCA_964518775.1 of uncultured Syntrophaceae bacterium. Classification (GTDB taxonomy): domain Bacteria; phylum Desulfobacterota; class BSN033; order BSN033; family UBA1163; genus JACAEX01. Next base: position 11,314 of record CAZFJD010000063.1, on the reverse strand, counting down.
AGAGTGATTATTTTTTTGTCGATAATTAAAACCATATAGAGTAAGGAGGGATGCTTTATGGTGTGGGAAATCTCACCTTGGAGACCTTTTAGAGAGCTTGAGAGAATGAGGAGAGAGATGGATCGGCTTTGGGACTCCTTCTTGGAAGGGAGACCAGGCAGGAAAGTCGAGGAGATTGCGGAATGGCTACCCACTCTCGATGTCTCAGAGACGAAGAATGAACTCGTTGTCAGAGCTGAAATCCCAGGCATCGATACAAAGGATATCGACATCTCTCTGACCAATGATCTTCTCACGATCAAAGGTGAGAAGAAGCAGGAGAAAGAGGAGAAGGGAGAAAACTACCACCTCGTTGAGAGAAGTTATGGGTCATTCACTCGAGCCATCCGGCTTCCCAAAGAGGTCCAGGGCGACAAGATCAGCGCCTCTTATAAGAATGGGATTTTGAAAGTCACGCTTCCAAAATCTGAAGAGGCCAAAAAGAAAGAGATCAAGATCAAGGTCGAATAGATTCGATTCCTTTACTCGACAAAAAAGGGGCTACCCCTTTACGGGTTAGCCCCTTTTTTTGTTAATTGGCCTATGACCTCTCACCGACTTTGTATATGCCGAAATTCTTCTGCCCCCTCTTTGGTTTGATAGAACCCAGCACATTTCGGACATCTCATCTTCCTTTCTTTCGATGCCCCTGTACATCCAAACAGTAATACGGACAGAATGACCAACGCCAAAGAGACCACCAGACATCTTTTCATCACTATCCCTCCTGCTTTTCGCCTCTTATAGCCACTTCCTCTTTCTGAAATAGATCAACATGAAAACGCCAATCCCGATCATGACCGACCAAATGAACGGATAACCCCAGCGCCATTCAAGTTCAGGCATAAATTTAAAATTCATCCCGTAAATCCCAGCCAAGAAGGTAAGAGGCATAAAGATCGTGGCGATGATCGTCAACACCTTCATCACGGCATTGGTTCGATTACTGATGCTCGAGAGATAAATATCGAGCATCCCGGAAAGCATGTCCCGGTAAGTCTCGATCGTATCGATCGCCTGAACCGTGTGGTCATAAACATCTCTAAGGTAGATCCCTGTGCTCTGCTGAATCAGTGGAGAATCCCCCCTTTCCAAACCATTGATCACGTCCCTTAAAGGCCAAACTGCCTTTCTCAAAAAGATCATCTCTCTTCTTAAATGATGGACAGCCTGCGAGGTTTCCGGTTTTGGTTGCGAAACCACCTTGTCTTCCAGAAGCTCTATCCTCTCTCCAAGTCTTTCCAAAATGATGAAGTAGTTATCAACGACCGCATCCAACAGAGCATAAGCGAGGTAATCAGCCCCCATTCTTCTCATGCGGCCTTTTCCCATTCTGATCCTTTCCCTCACCGGATCAAAAACATCTCCCTCTCTCTCCTGGAAGGAGAATACAAAATTGGAACCGAGGATCAAACTGACCTGCTCTGTGAGGATCTCGTTACTTTTATCATTGTAGCTAAGCATGTTGAGAACGACATAAACATATTCACCATAATCCTCCATCTTGGGTCGCTGATCTGTGTTCAGGACGTCTTCCAACACAAGAGGATGGATCCCGTAACACTCGCCAAGCTTCTCCAGAACCTCAATCTGATGAAGACCATCAAGATTAATCCATGTGACCATACGCTTATCTTTCAAGAGGAAACATTCTTCAATCCTCTTGATCTCCCTCTCTTGAACATTGGTTTCATCATAATCGATGACAGTGATCTTTAGTTCTTCGGTCTTCTTCTCGCCGATATGAATGAGAGTCCCGGGTGGAAGGCCTGCCTTTTTCGACCTCTTCTTAATCAGTTTTGGCATTTGTCAGACCTCTGGTAATTAGGAAAATTTTCCTACGTCTTCTGGATTGATGGAGAGGATCTTTCCTTTCTTGAGCGGCAATCGAACTTTCCTCACGAGAGAACCAAATTTGCGAGGAACCCTTGTCTGCAGTGCCTCCTTTGCATCCTTCAGTATATTTTTCTGAAGTGGCGAAGAGAGATCAGCATTCTGAACCACCCGCTTGAATCGATCGCTCATTGGTTCTGAAATCTGGAGAACCCCGCTGGGTGGATCATAAAGTTCGAAGACCACCTTCCAGTAAATGCTTGTGAGCTCAACGGCCTGAAAGAATAAATCCATATAGCCATTGAAGTAATGAGCAAACTTGCCTGACTCAATCCCGTGGCCTTTCAGGGCTTCATCGGCGGTTTTATAAGGACCTGCCCACTTGAGTCCTCTCAAAATGAGAAGAAGTCCGTCGATCCAATCCTCGACCTCTTGTTCCTTTGGATAGACACCATAACTTTCCACAAAGGCCCGTTGCAAAAAATACCGGAACCAATCGGGTGCATTGTGGGAGCTTTTTGGATCGAGATCGACCCATAGGTTAAACGATCTTTCCATGAAGTCCTCATCTGGGTAGAGGGTATGAAATAGGGCAACGTCCTGGTAGATCTCGCATTCCCTATGGATCTTTCGACTCTCTCCCTTTCGGTAATAAGGACCAGCGATCTCATTCACCCGTGGATGGATGATCTGATCGGCAGCCATATGGGAGAGAAATCCGCAGGCGAAGGCAAACTTTTCATAATCCACACCTTCCCACTCCTCTTCTTCCCAGCGGGTATCCTTCCAGGTGAGTTCGATTAGGGTTAATGGGAGTCGATTGGGATCTTTGGAGTGAAGAAGATAAGACCATCCGTCGACCCCGAGGGGTTTATCGGATTGGTCGAAAAAGAGCCCCTTTAATCCCTTCCACTGGCTTCCATAGTAGGAGAGATCAGGTCCAATCGATCCGAGATTGAGATAGGGTTTATGCTGATCAGAGTCGAGGATATTGATGAACGCTTCGTACTGACCACCGTCTTGGAGAATCTTCACCGCCTTATTGCAGATTAAGAGGTGAGCAATATTGGCTGGCATTGATATCACACTCCTCTGAAACCGCTATGACTTCCACAGATGGTGATTTAATACCATATTTATCCCAAAACATCCAAGCAGAATCATCATCAAATGAACGTTCTTGTTTTTTGTCAAGAGATGGGGTAATTTGAATTAGGAGTTTCGAGTTCATGGTCCATGATGCATAGTTCATAGTTGAGAGAGTGGAGGTCCATTTTATGGAGAAGAATCTAATCGCAGTACTGGGTGGAGGAAATGGCGGCCATGCCGTAGCGGCGAACGTGTCACTCTCAGGCTTTAAGGTCAACTTCTTCGAACTTCCCCAGTTTGCCGGGCCTTTTGAAAAGGTTCTTCGAACAAAAGAGATCCGGATTGAAGGCGTATCGATTGATGGAGTAGCCAAATTGAACTCAGCCACGATCGACATCCAACAAGCCATCAAAGAGGCTGAGGTCATCTTTGTGGTCACCCCTGCCTTTGGACATAAGGCCATGGCTGAAGTCTGTGCCCCTTTTGTTCAGGATGGACAGATCATCGTCCTCATGCCAGGTTCAGGGGGAAGCCTTGAATTTGCCAAGATCTTTCGAGAGAAAAAAGTGAAGCGAGAGATCACCTTTGCTGAAGCCTGCACCCTTCCTTATGGTGCCCGACTCAAAGGGCCTGGTCATGTTTCGGTACTCATTAATGCGATCATTCTTCCCACTGGAGTCTTTCCCTCCAAGAGGACGAACGATGCCATTCCAAGATTGAAAGAATTTTATCCCATCATCATGCCCACAAAGGATGTCTTGGAAGCGGCCCTCAACAATCCCAATCCCATTGTCCACCCGGTTGCCACTCTGCTCAGCGCTACCCGAATCGAACACTCAAAGGGTAAGTTCTACCTCTATGCTGAAGGAATGACTCCTGCCGTGGCCAGAACGTTTGAATCCCTCAATGAGGAAAGGCTCTCCGTCTGTAGAGCACTTGGATATAAGCTCTATCATTGGGACAACCTCGAATTTAAGAATTACAATTTGGGTGAGACCGAGGATGAATGCCGTTACCGAATCCTCAATACGAGCATGGATGCCGCTTTTGGAAAGGACGGAATCTATGCCGGTATGAAAATGAAGGGCCCAGAACATTTAAAAGACCGATTTGTGACCGAAGATGTCCCTTACGGAATGGTCCTTCTCTCCAGCTTAGGAGATCTGCTCGGAATTGCAACTCCGACTCATGATGCTGTGATCGAACTGGCCTCTGTGATTAACCGCACAAATTACTGGAAGATCGGTAGAGGGGTAAAGGAACTGGGTCTCTCCAAATTGGACAAGAGAAGCCTGAAAAAATTTCTTCTTGATGGAAAAAGATAAATAAAATCGACGGAGATCGCCTCCGAAATCTGAGAAAAAAGCAGACACGTCGACGGCAAGTTATTTCCCTATTTAACATGCGATTTCGTGGGGCCTCGCCATAAGGACTTGTTTGTCGAAATATTCAATGATTTCAATACACTTACTCGTTCCTCTACCCTCCTTTAGAAAGCCTAAAATTTCCCTTGACAAAAAAAGTCTGTTATTTTAGTATGCCAAACTACATTGTGATTATTGGCACATAGAAAACATCGAGAGAATTATTCCATATAAAGCAACAAGAAAGGGGGGACAAAAGAATATTAGACTGAACGTCGAGGATCCAAAAAGTTTTAATGTTCAAGCAGTTAGGGAGTACAGAACAGAAACCTCAAAAAATGAATAACGAAAGGGGGAGCGGAATAAATGTCTACAATATCTAAGAAATATATCGATGCAGATCCAAGGAAACTTGCAGATTGGCAGGTTGCGGAAATAGCAGAGGAAAATATGCCAACTCCTGATGAGGCGGGAGAGAAACTGGGTCTCAAGAAGGATGAAATCATTCCCATGGGAAAATTATGCAGACTCGACTTCATGAAGATTATGGAGCGCCTAAAAGGTAAGCCAGATGGGAAGTATATCGAAGTTACGGCAATTACCCCCACGCCCCTCGGAGAAGGGAAAACAACCACATCCATGGGACTGATGGAGGGATTAGGTAAAAGAGGGAAAAATGTTGGCGGTTGTATCCGTCAGCCTTCAGGTGGCCCGACAATGAATATTAAGGGTACGGCTGCGGGGGGCGGTAAGGCTCTGCTCATTCCAATGACAGAATTCTCCTTAGGTTTAACTGGTGACATTAACGACATCACCAATGCTCATAACCTGGCAATGGTTGCTCTGAACGCCAGGCTGCAACACGAACGGAACTATGACGATACAGAGCTTGCCAAGCGGAATCTCAAACGTCTGGACATCGATCCGACCAACATAGAGATGGGCTGGGCCATGGATTTCTGCGCTCAGGGTTTGCGAAACATTATCATGGGGATTGGTGGGAGGATGGATGGTTTTCTGATGGCCTCCAAATTTGGGATTACAGTGAGTTCGGAACTCATGGCCATCCTCTCTATTGTCCGGGATTTGAAAGACCTACGAGAGAGATTGGGTAGGATCGTCGTGGCCTACGATAAGAAAGGCAAGCCAGTTACTACTACAGATCTCGAAGTGGCAGGAGCCATGTGTGCCTGGATGAGGAACACCATCAACCCCACATTGATGTTTACGACAGAGTACCAACCCTGCATGGTCCATGCTGGCCCCTTTGCTAACATTGCAGTTGGCCAGTCCTCCATCATTGCAGATCGTATCGGTTTAAAGATGTTCGATTACCATGTCACTGAGAGTGGTTTTGCTGCAGATATTGGCTTTGAGAAGTTCTGGAATGTGAAATGTCGTTTGAGTGGCCTCACACCTAATGTGTCAGTTCTAACCGCCACGATCAGAGCTTTAAAGATGCATGGCGGTGGGCCTAAGGTTGTAGCTGGCCTTCCACTTGATGAATCTTATACAAAGGAGAACCTGGGACTGCTTGAGAAAGGGATTGAAAATATGGTGCACCACATCGGGGTGATAAAGAAATCAGGGATCAATCCTGTGGTTTGCATCAATTCCTTCCATACCGATACAAAAGACGAAATTGCTATGGTACGGAAATATGCAGAACAAGCAGGAGCCCGTGTCGCCGTTTCAGAGCACTGGCTCAAAGGCGGTGACGGAGCCCTCGAGCTCGCTGACGTGGTCATGGAGGCTTGCAAAGACAACGTCAATCTCAAGTTCCTCTATCCACTCGAAATGCCCCTCCGTCAGAGGGTCGAGAGAATTGCGAAAGAGGTGTACGGAGCAGCCGGTGTCTCCTGGACTCCTGACGCTGAAGCAAAAGCCAAACGGTTTGAAGCCGATCCCGCAATGAAGGATTTTACTACCATGATGGTTAAGACCCACCTGAGCCTGACTCACGATCCAGCTATCAAGGGAACGCCCAAAGGTTGGATACTACCTGTGCGAGATGTCTTGATCTTTGCTGGAGCTAAGTTTCTTTGCCCGTGTACAGGCACAATTAGCCTGATGCCAGGAACCAGTTCCGACCCCGCTTTCAGAAGGGTCGATGTCGATGTGAACACAGGTAAGGTGCAGGGGCTCTTCTAAGGAAGGGGAAATCTTTTCCGGGACCATCGTAAGGGGTATTCTCCCAATTCCGCCTCGATTTCAATCGAGGCGGAATTGGGTTTTTAAACCAGGTGAAATGTCACTTTAGGAGCGAAGAAGGGGGGGATAAAAAATGACAGCGAAATTAATCAATGGTAATGAAATCGCTCAACAGATTCGGCAGGAGCTGAAAGAGTAAACGGCCCAATTAAAGGAGAAATACGATTTGGTTCCGGGGCTGGTCACCATTCTCGTGGGCGAAAATCCCGCCTCAGTGAGCTACGTGACTGCAAAGCAGAAGACCTCCAAGGAGCTTGGATTCTATTCGATTCAAGACAACCAGCCCGATACCATTAAAGAGGAGGATCTGCTCAAATTGATCGACAAGTATAACAAGGATCCGAAGATTCATGGGATCTTGGTTCAACTCCCTCTGCCCAAGCATATCAACGAGACAAAGGTCCTTTACGCCGTCGATCCGAAAAAGGATGTCGATGGGTTCCATCCGGTCAATGTCGGAAAGTTGATGATTGGCGAGGCGGATTATCTTCCCTGCACCCCAGCGGGGATCCAACAGCTCCTCATTCGCTCTGGTACAAAGATCGAGGGCGCAGAGGTCGTGGTCGTAGGGAGATCGAATATCGTTGGAAAACCCATTGCCAACATCCTCCTACAAAAACAGAAAGGGGCCAATGCGACCGTGACGATCTGCCACACAGGTACAAAGGACATGGCCTTCCATACCCGGAGGGCAGACATCCTCATCGTCGCCGCAGGAAAGCCAAGAGCGATCACTGCGGATATGGTAAAGGAAGGGGCTGTGGTCATCGACGTCGGGGTCAACCGAATCGGCATGACTCCTGAAGGAAAGGCAAAACTCTGCGGCGATGTCGATTTCGATGGAGTCAAGGAGAAGGCAGCGGCGATCACTCCTGTGCCGGGCGGAGTTGGCCCGATGACCATCACCATGTTGATGATGAACACCGTCAAGGCTGCCAAAGTAGCTTCAGGAATCAGTTAGAAGTTCAGCCCAGCTGCCGGAGGCAGGGACAAACGATGAGAATGGTCTTAAGGTTAAGGTTAGGAAGCCAGTTTGGTCAAAGGGCGAAGGTTATGCAGGGTATTTAAAGCCATCTGACCTAACCTATCAACAAAACCGGCATCCTCACCCTCACCTTAATACCTGAGACTTTTATTCTCTAAATAATATGAAACCCATCCAACTTTCCATTGATGGTAAAGAGATAGCCTGTTCCGAAGATGAAATGTTATTATGGACAGCCCTGGATAACGGTATCTATGTACCTAATCTCTGTGCGATGAGGGAGAGGGCTGAACCTTATGGAGCGTGCCGTCTATGCTTTGTTGAAATAGAAGGGGAGAGCGCTCCTGTCACCGCCTGCACGACCCAAGTGAAAGAAGGGATGGTCGTCCATACCAAAGGGAAGAAGGCTTTGAGACTTGCACGAACGGCCTTTGAGCTCATTCTGAGTAACCACCCAGTCGATTGTGGCCACTGCCTGAAGAGCGGTTCCTGTGAGCTGCAGAAGATTGCCCAGTCTTTAGGAGTCAAGCTGAACACAAAAAGATTCAGAAAATTCTTGAAGGATCGACCGATCGATGAGACGAGTCCCGTGTTTGTATACGACTCAAACAAATGTGTCCTTTGTGGCAGGTGCGTCTGGCTATGTCAGGAGAAGCTTGATATAGACGCTCTTGGCTTTGCCCATCGTGGTTTTCAACGATGGGTGACGACGTTTGGAGACCAACCTGTTGGAAGGTCGGGATGCAAGGATAGGATCGAATTGGTGGAAGTCTGCCCCGTCGGTGCTTTTGTCGCGAGGGATGGATGGAAAAGGGCGGGGCTTTCTAACGGGGCGAATCAAATAGGAGGGTGAGTCATGATAATCATCGGCGAAAATATCCACGTTATTGCTAAGGATGTCTCTCAGGCGATTAGAGAGAAAAATGGAAAAGTAATCCAGGATCTTGCAAGAGAACAAACGCAGGCAGGAGCTGACTACATCGACCTGAATGTCGGACCTATGAAGAAGGATACCGAGGAGACAATGAAATGGTTGGTCAATTGTGTACAGGAGGTGACCGATCGACCCCTTTCCATCGACACGATGAATCCGGTAGCGACGGAGGCGGGATTGAAGTATTGTAAGAAGAGGCCTCTCATTAACTCCGCATCAGGGAAGACTGACTCTAAGGCGCAGATGCTTCCGCTGGCAAAAAAATATAACTGTGATGTGGTCGTATCGGTCATGACCGATAAAGGAATGCCTCCTGAAGTGGACTCGAAAATAGAGAGTATTATGGAGACCGTTTCACATGCCAACGAACTGGGCATCCCCAATGAAGATATATGGGTCGATCCCATCATTCTCCCTGTGAGCACGGCAGGTGAAGGTCAAAAGATCGCTGTAGGAAATCTCGAATTTATCAAGATCCTTGAGGACGTCCTTCCCGGCGTAAAATCAACAGTGGGGCTTTCCAATGTATCCAACGGAGTACCTGCCCATTTAAGGCCGATCCTTAATCGTACTTATCTTGTCATGCTGATGAGGAACGGACTCTATTCAGCCATTGCCGATCCGCTGGATGAAGAATTGGTAGCATTTGTAAAAGGGGAGATTCCTAATATCATCGACCTCATCTATAGGACGATGGATGGGGAAGAGATAGACCTTTCTCTTCTACCTCAGAAAGAGGTTGCCTACGTGAAGACAGCAAAGGTTTTGATGGCACAAACGCTCTATTCGGATGCGTGGCTGGAAATTTGAGAACTCTCATGTAATAATTATTTTGTAGTAATAATTATTTTTTAGGATCTACTACAAGGAGGGAGACAATGGAGTATAGGGCACCCACAGAGTCATATACGGGAGTGGTAAGGGAAGTAACCATTGGAAAAGAAGGAAAGGCCTTGAAGATTGGGGGTGAGAACATCCTCCCTCTCCATTTTTTCGATCAGGGCTCATTACCCAATCCACCAAGATTTGCCTTAGAAGTGCTCGATATGGAACCCGCGGATCGGACGCCCCACCTCATCGAACCTTTCGGAGATGTCATCTCGGACCCGATCAAATGGGCGAAGAAATGCGAAGACTTTGGTGTCGATGCCATCTGCCTTGCTCTTCTTAGCACAGATCCTGCAGAAAAAGATACCTCTGCGGACGGGGCGGCTCAATTAGTGAAGCGGATGGTGGGGGAAATAAGAAAGCCCTTGATCGTTTATGGTTCAGGGGATGAAAAGAAGGATTCGGAAGTTATCCCGAAGGTGGCCCAGGTATGTGCCGGGGAGAACCTTCTGATCGGGCCAGTTCAGAAGGAAAACTTTGAGGTGGTCGGCAAAGCAATATTGGAAAATGGGCATGTTGCGATTGCCCAGAGTCCCCTCGACATTAACCTTCTTAAGGAACTGAATGTCAAGCTCTGCAAGTTTTTACCCCCGGAGAGGGTCATCATCGATCCCTTATCCTCAGCACTGGGTTATGGCATTGAATATAGCTTCTCTCTGATGGAAAGGGTGAAACAGATTGGCGTCATCACAAAGGACAGCATGACGATGATGCCCATCATCGCCAATCTCGGCGATGAATGCTGGAAGACGAAACAGGCCAAAGAGAATAAGACACAGGGATTACTTTGGGAGGGAATCACTGCTCTATCCCTTTACTTGGCTGGAGCAAATGTCCTTGTCTTGAGGCACCCTGAGACACTTAAGTTACTAAAAGAGACGATAGGGAGGTAATGGCAAATGGCAGAGCTAAAGGAATTAACAAAGAAATTAGAGGAGGTTCATCACAAGATCAAAGCGGAGATCCCTTGGGAGCCTATCGGACATACTCCCATGCCTGAGATCCCTGACCTTAGAAGCTGGGATATGAAACTCCTTCAGACATATAAGCCCTGGTATGCCCCGTTCTGTGACCTATGCTGCTTATGCACGTACGGCAAATGCGACCTTACCGAGACACGGAGGGGGGCATGTGGGATAGATATTGGGACTCAGCAGGCAAGATTCGTTCTTTTGGCCTGCCTCATGGGATGTTCAGCCCATGCCTCTCATGCAGGACATATTCTGGAAGTCTTAATTGAGAAGCATGGCCCGGATAAAAAGATAAATTTAGGCACTTTCATAGAACTCGAGGCACCGAATATAAGAACTGTTCTCGGGTTAAAGCCAGAAACACTAAGTGATCTGAAGATAGCTATTGAATATGTTTACAAAGAGGTCACCCACCTTCTCGATTCTACTGCAATGGGTCAGGAGGGAAGTTGCCTGGATTATGAATCGAAGTCCTTACATGCCGGCATGCTTGACCATGTGGCCATGGAGGTGGGTGACATCGCCCAGATTGTAGGATTTAACTATCCTACTTCCGTTGCCAACACACCTCTAATAGACCTTGGCTGGAATTCCGTGGATAAAACAAAGCCTATCATCTGCTTTGTTGGACATAACCCTGCTACCTCAACAGTTGTTGTAGATTACCTGCGAGATAACAACCTCTATGACAAGGTTGAGGTATGTGGGGTCTGTTGCACTGCCTTGGAGACCTCCAGGTATTCTGATAAAGCCAAGGTGATCGGTCCTTACTCTCGTCAGCTTTTCTATGTAAGAAGTGGCATTGCTGATGTCATCATGACCGACGAACAATGCATCCGGACCGATATGCCCATTGAGGCCACGAAGGCTGGCTCAGCCCTTATCGCTACCCTCGACAAGGTCATGTATGGATTGGAAGATGCTACGGAGATGAATGCAGACGATATCGTGAAGAAGATGGTGGAGGAGAAGAAGCATTTTGCCATCCTTGACCCGAAAA
>CAZFJD010000062.1:0-12592 GCA_964518775.1 uncultured Syntrophaceae bacterium | reverse complement strand
CATGCGAGACTCCTCAGGGATAACGTGGTCATTTATGATGGTCGAATCTCCTCTCTCAAAAGATTTAAGGAGGATGCGAAGGACTGTGCCCAAGGCCTCGAGTGCGGGATCAAAATCGAAGATTTTAACGATGTCAAGCTTGGAGATATCATCGAGTCTTATGAAATCGAAGAGGTCCGACCTCGGTTAGCCTAAAGCGGTACAATGAACGATATACAATAAACGGTCTGTTCGTTCATCGTTCATCGTTTACGGTTCATTGTTCAGGGTAAAGAGATGGTCATTGGAATTTGTCAACTCGACCTCCGGATCCCAGAGAATCACTCCCTGAAGGGAAAGCGACACGTGCTTCGAAAAATGATCGATCGGGTGAGACATCGGTTTAACGTCGCCATCTCAGAGGTTGGAGATAATGACCTTTGGCAAAGAACACAGATTGGTATCTGCGTGCTGGGCAATGATCGCAGACATGTCAACTCTAATTTGGACAAAGTGATCGACTTCATTGAAAAGATGAATCTTGTCGAGATGTTGGGAACAGAGATCGAGATCCTCACGGTGTAGGGGTCATCAGAAGAGAGAGATGGAAGGGAAACGTTCGGAAAAAGTAGCCGATTTGATCCACAAGGAGATCTCAGAAATGCTCCTGAAGTCCATCAAAGATCCTCGCATCGGCTTCGTCACGATCACAAGGGTTGCGGTTTCTGAAGACTGTCGTTCAGCCAGAGTCTATTTCAGTGTGGCAGGAGGCGCGCAAGAGAGGGAGAGGTCGATGGAAGGCCTGACGAGCGCCAGGGGATATGTCCGAAGGGAGTTGGGTAGGCGGATTCGATTGAGATACACCCCTGAAATCATCTTTCGATTCGATCCTTCGATTGAATACGCCGTTCATATTGGAGAGGTGATTCGTCAATTAAAAAGGGAAGGGGAGAGGGATGGGGATTGATGGTTTGCTCATCGTGGATAAACCCGAAGGCTTGACTTCCCTCGACGTTGTGAAGGAGATAAAGCACCGACTTCGTGTGAAAAAGGCGGGACACATTGGAACGCTCGATCCCTTTGCCACAGGCGTCTTGCCAATTGTCATCCATGAGGGAACGAAATTAGTTCCGTTTCTGGAGGAGGGACCGAAACAATATGAGGCAATCCTGAAATTGGGAGAGGAGACTACAACGGATGACCGGACTGGTGAAGTCACTCTTCAAAAGCCATGGGAAGGCATAAGGCCTGAGGAGATTCATGCCGTTTTCCAAACGTTTCTTGGGAAAATTCAGCAAATCCCTCCGATGTTCTCGGCGCTTAAGGTTCGTGGAAAGCGCCTTTACCGACTGGCGAGGAAAGGGACGGAAGTGGAACGAAAAGAAAGGACTGTAGAAATTTTCGATCTGCAAATTCAGGAGATTGATCTTCCTTTGGTTCGTTTCAAGGTTTCTTGCTCAAAAGGGACTTACATTCGCACATTGGCAAAGGATATCGGAAGAAAGATCGGATGTGGCGCTCATCTCCTCTCTCTCAGACGCGTCCGTAGCGGTCCGTTCACTCTCGAACGAGCGGTCCCGTGGGAAAGATTGAAAGACCTTTCCGAAGCTGAGGATCTTAAGCCATGGTTGATTTCCCTGAAGGAAGCCTTATCTGGTTTGCCCGAGATTATTGGGGATGCTCAGTTAGTGAAGAAGCTTCGGTTTGGTCGAGAGATGGTGATCAAAGATCTTGCCCATCAAACCCTACCCCCTTTTGAAAAAGGACAATGGCTCAAGATCACTTCTCCAGGGGAAGGTCTGGTTGCGATTTTGAGATCGGAGGTCAAGGCCTCAGAGATCGAGAGAGGCCACCCAGAGTTGGTCGCCTTTCGTCCGCTGAGAGTATTCCACGAAGAGAAACCCATACCCCATTGAATATCGAAAGAGGTTTGAAGGAGGAATTTCATGGCACTGGTTGAGGAGAAAAAGAAGGAGATTATCGAGCAGTTTAAGGTCCACGAGAAGGATACAGGTTCCCCGGAGGTCCAGATTGCGCTCCTTAGCGAACGGATACGGTATCTCACGGACCATTTTAAAGCCCATAAACGGGATCATCACTCCCGTAGGGGGCTGCTCAAATTAGTGGGCCAGAGGCGAAGGCTTCTCAATTACCTTCGAGAACATAATGTGAGTCAATATCGGATGGTCATTGACAAGTTAGGCCTTCGAAAATAGCTTCACGAAATCTAAACCCCGTTGGAAGACCTTCGTCCTTCTAACGGGAGGGCTCACATGGGGCTTTCTAACGGGGTAAAAAACAAAAGGAGTGAATGAAGTCGTATGAATCAGAAGTTACAAATCGATTTTGGCGGAAGGCCGTTCTCCATTGAGACAGGGAAGGTGGCCAAACAGGCAAACGGGTCCGTACTGGTTCAGTATGGGGATACGGTAGTGTTAGTCACTGTTGTGATCTCAGACAAGAAAAGGGAGGGGCTGGATTTCATCCCCCTCACCGTGAATTATTTAGAAATGACCTATGCGGCTGGAAAAATCCCGGGGGGCTTTTTTAAAAGAGAAGGAAGGCCCAGTGATCGGGAGACTCTGATCTCCCGATTTATTGACCGGCCCGTCCGACCCCTCCTCTCAAAAGGCATTCAGAACGAGACTCAAATCATCGCCACCGTCCTTTCAGCCGACCAGGAGAATGACCCTTCCATTTTAGGGATGATCGGGGCTTCTGCTTCGCTCTGCCTCTCCGATATCCCCTTCGATGGGCCTATTGCCGGAGCCAAAGTGGGCCGGATTGATGGGGAGTATGTGCTCAATCCCACCCTTGATGAACTCGATCTGAGTGATATCGATCTTGTGGTAGCGGGCAGTGAGGATGCGATCATCATGGTTGAGGGGAGTGCGAGGGAGGTGAAGGAAGAGGAGATTTTAGAGGCAATTCTCTTTGGTCATCAGTCCCTGAAACCGGTGATCGATCTTCAAAAAAGACTGATGTCGGTCTCTGGAATAGAGAAGACGGAGTTCGATCTCCAAAAGCCGGAGGAGTCCCTTTACGAGAAGGTCCAGACCCTTGCTGTAGAGAAACTTAGGGAGGCCTTCTATATCAAGGAGAAGACGAAGAGACGGGAGCGTCTCGATGAGATTTTGCAGTGGACGTTCCAAGAGTACGGAGCCGGAGATGAAAACTCTCAGAGGATGGTAAGGATCGCCCTCGAGGAGACCAATCGCAGACTGGTCAGGAGGTTGATTTTAGAGGAGAAGAAGAGGATCGATGGAAGGGGTCTTTCAGAGATCCGTCCCATTTCATGCGAAGTGGGCATTCTTCCGAGAACCCATGGTTCTGCCCTCTTCACAAGAGGAGAGACTCAGGTCCTTGCAGTGGTGACGCTTGGTACCTCTGAAGATGAGCAGAAGATCGACTCCCTGAGCGGGGAAACCTATAAGTCTTTTATGCTTCACTACAACTTTCCTCCCTTCTGTGTCGGAGAGGTCTCACCTTTAAGGGCACCGGGAAGACGGGAGATCGGACACGGTGCTTTGGCTGAGAGGGCCATTCTGCCTGTCCTTCCTTCCAACGAGAAATTTCCATACACTATTCGCGTTGTTTCAGAGGTACTGGAATCGAATGGATCATCCTCGATGGCAACGGTCTGTGGCGCCAGCCTCTCCCTCATGGATGCAGGTGTCCCCGTCAAGGCACCGGTGGCTGGAATTGCAATGGGGTTGATCCGTGAGGACGAAGCGTTCGCTGTCCTTTCCGATATCCTTGGAGATGAGGACCACATTGGGGACATGGATTTCAAAGTAGCGGGTACTGCCGAAGGGGTCACCGCCATTCAGATGGATATTAAGATCGGGGGCATCTCTAAAGAGATCATGGGAAGGGTACTCGATCAAGCCCGAGAGGGTCGGCTCTATATCCTGGAGAAAATGAGAGAGACGATTTCTGAGCCCCGCAAAGACCTCCCCCGGCATGCTCCGAGGATTGTGACCCTTCAAGTCAGACAAGAGAAGATCCGTGATGTCATTGGTCCAGGTGGAAAGAATATCCGAAGCATCATCGATCAGACAGGGGTAAAGGTCGATGTGGAGGACTCGGGGCTCGTGAAGTTGGCTTCTCCGAATTATGATGCCATCGAAAAAGCCATCTATATCATCAAGAGGCTCACTCAAGAAGTGGAGGTGGGCGGTCTCTATATGGGAAAGACGAAAAGGATTTTGGGGTTTGGCGCCATTGTTGAACTCTTCCCAGGCACCGACGGCCTGATCCATATCTCCCAACTGGCGGAGACCCGTGTCAGGGAGGTCTCGGATATTCTAAAGGAGGGCGATGAGGTGCTGGTTAAGGTGATCGATATCGATCCCCAGGGCCGTATCCGTTTGAGCCGAAAGGCAGCCTTGAAGGAGATGAAGCAGCACCCAGAATGAAGAGGAGGGAAGCATTTGGCCGGAAACGTAGGAAAACACCCTAACGCATTGGATCCCTCGTGGATCATCTCAGGCCAGGGGTATCAAAAGACCGTTCTCAACAACGGCATCAAGGTGATCACGGAAGCCATTCCTTATCTTAAATCTGTCTCGATCGGGGTATGGGTCACCACTGGATCCAGAGATGAGCAGCCCCATGAAAGTGGGATCTCCCATTTCATTGAACACCTCCTTTTCAAAGGGACCGAGAGAAGAACGGCCTTCGATATTGCCAGAGAGATCGATTCTGTCGGTGGGAGCTTGAATGCCTTTACGGGCAGAGAATACACCTGCTTTTACGCCAAAGTGATCGACAAGAATCTACCGTTGGCCATCGATCTTCTGTCCGATATCTTCCTCAACTCCCTCATGAATCTCAAGGACGTGGAGAAGGAGAGGATGGTGATCCTTCAGGAGATTAAGATGGTGGAGGATACTCCTGATGATTATATCCACGATCTTTTCAACCGTGCCTGTTGGGGCGACCATCCATTAGGTTTCCCAATTTTCGGAACCTCGGAGCTCGTTCAATCATTCCATCGAGATCAGATCTGCCAATATTTTAAGGAGTACTATCAACCTAACCGAATCATCATCTGTGCTGCAGGAAACCTTGATCATCAGAAGGTCGTGGATGAGATCGAAGCCACGTTCGGTCAGATTCCAAAATCGGACAGGGCGAGAGAGAGGCTGAGACCCGATTCGATTTCCACGACCAATATTTGGAAGCGGGACTTGGAACAGGTCCACTTTTGCCTTGGAACGAAAGGGCTCCAATATGGCCATTCTCTGCGATTTGCCTCTTACGTCCTAAACTGCATTTTGGGGGGCGGAATGAGTTCGAGGCTCTTCCAAGAGATCCGGGAGAATCGGGGTTTGGCCTATTCGGTTTACTCGTATCTCCCCGCTTATATCGATGCTGGCCTGGTCGTCGTCTATGCGGGAACAAACGAAACTTCTTTTCAAGAGGCCATTCGGCTCATCCTCAAGGAGTTCCATCGTCTTAAGAAGGAGCCCTTTAAGAATGGGGAACTGGAGATCGCCAAAGAGCAGTTGAAAGGGAACCTTCTGCTCAGTCTCGAAAGTTCTGACAACCTGATGACTCGGTTGGCGAAGAATGAGATCTATTTTAACGCCTACTTTCCTGTTGAACGGGTTCTTCAAGGCCTCGATGAGGTGAAGGAAGAGGTCGTTCGGGGTCTGGCGAATGATATCTTTGACGAACGGTTCTTCTGTCTTACTGTTCTTGGACCTGTGGACGGGGATGGTTTCAATCGGAACCTCCTATCTGAGGTGTGAGCTTCAACTTGACGTTGGATCGATGGAAGAGGTGAGAATTCGTATCAAACGTTTGAGAAAGGATCGACCCACTCCCGTCCCTCAATACATGACCAAAGGTTCCTCCGGTATGGATCTCTTTGCCTTTCTCGAAGGGGAAGTTACTTTAGGACCGGGAGAGAGGAAGCTGATCCCTACCGGGATCTCCGTGGCGATCCCTGAGGGGTTTGAAGGCCAGATCCGACCTCGGAGCGGGTTAGCCATTCGGCACGGGATCGGTGTGGTCAATGGGCCAGGCACCATCGATTCCGACTATCGTGGGGAGGTCTCTGTCCTCCTCATCAATTTTGGCGAGGTTCCCTTTACGGTCCGTCACGGAGATCGGATTGCGCAGATGGTGATCTCACGAGTTTTCCGAGCCCTCTTCGAGGAGGTCGAAGAACTCCCTTCCACTCCAAGGCAGGAGGGAGGATTTGGCCACACGGGAATATGAGGAGGATTGGAGTCAACCCTTCGACTTCCCAGCCTGAAAGCTGGGGCTTGCTCAGGGTTGACCCTGAGCGGCGCTTTCGTCCCCGCCCTAAAGGACGGGGCATGGCGCCGTCGAATGGGTCAAGATGAGATTTGTCAAAAAAGCAGAGGTGCCCTTCCTCTGCTTTTTATTTGGTTTTCTTGGGAAATGTGAATGGAAGAGCTGTTAGACCGATTTCTTCATTACCTCATTGTTGAGAAGGGTCTTTCCAGAAACACGATCGATGCTTACAGCTATGGCCTGAACCGATTCTTAGGCTATCTGAGGAAGAAAGGAATTCAGGAGATTTCGAGCGTGGGTAAATTCGATATCAGGGCATTCCTCCTTGTTTTAAAAAGACAAGGACTTTCGACCAAGACGGTCGTGAGGAATTTGGTTGCCATTCGCACCTTCTTTCGGTTTTTGCTGGGGGAGGGGATTTTGGAGGTTAATCCCGCCGAAGAATTAGAATCTCCGAAGATAGCCAAAACATTACCTGAGATCCTGACTTTGAAAGAGGTGGAACAGCTGCTTGAACAACCCGATTCCAAAACGCCTATCGGGATCAGAGATCGGGCCATGCTGGAGTTACTCTATGCCACAGGGATGAGGGTATCTGAGCTGACCCGACTTCCAATCAATCAGATCCATTTGGAAGGTGGATACGTCCTCGTCTCCGGAAAAGGCTCCAAGGAGAGGATCGTGCCCCTTGGAAGCGAAGCGATGAAATGGGTGACGCTCTACCTAAAGACCGCTCGAGAAAGGTTTGCCAAAGGGAAGGAGGGTCCTTTTCTTTTTGTCAACCGCTCTGGAAAGGGGATGAGCCGTCAACGTTTCTGGAGGAATATCAAGACTTATGGTCGGAGAGCGGGCATTCGAAAAAGAATCACCCCCCATCTTCTCCGTCACTCTTTCGCAAGCCATCTTTTGGAGAGGGGTGCTGACCTGCGCTCTATCCAGATGATGCTCGGCCATGCGGATATCTCCACCACTGAGATATACACCCATGTCACAGGGGAAAGATTAAAGAAGATTCATCAGCGGTATCACCCGAGAGGATAACAATTAAGAGTTGAGGGGTAAGAATTATGAGTTTAGAGTTTAGAATTAAAAATGGAATTTTGTCGATTCATAATTGATAATTCATAACTCTAAATTGATTTATTATGGACGTCATCACCACTCACACGAATGCAGACTTCGATTCCTTGGCGTCGATGTTGGCCGCTAAGAAACTCTATCCCAATGCGGTCTTAGTCTTCCCTGGTTCCCAGGAGAGAAGCCTTCGGGACTTCTTTATCCATTCCACCCTCTACGTCCTTGAAGTGGAGCGGATAAGAAATATTGATCTCCGGGAGGTGGACCGACTGATTTTGGTGGACACCCGTCAAATCAGTCGCATTGGAAAGTTCTCAGAAATCGTCTCCAAACCAGGGTTCGAAATTCACATCTATGACCATCACCCGCCTTCCTCAGATGACCTGCATGGTTCCTTAGAAGTCATCTCTGAGGTGGGGGCAACCGTGACCCTTCTTCTGAATATCCTCCAAGAAAGAGGGATGGCGATCACGCCGGATGAAGCCACCGTGATGATGCTCGGCATTTACGAGGATACGGGCAACCTCACCTATCCCTCGACCAAGGAGGAAGACTTTAAGGCGGCTGGATATCTGCTCCGTAAAGGTGCCAATCTCAATATCCTCTCCAACGTCATTACCAAGGAACTTACCGCAGAACAGGTATTTCTCCTTAATGATCTGATTCAATCGGCCACCCGGTATACGATTCACGGGATGGATGTGGTGATCGCTCAAGCCTCCCTGGACCGCTATATCGGAGACATCGCAATCCTCGTCCATAAGCTGAAGGATATGGAAAACCTGGATGTCCTCTTCGTCCTTGTGCGCATGGAGGACAGGATCTACCTGATTGCGAGAAGCCGTCTCGAAGAGGTCAACGTAGCGGAGGTGGCGAGCGAATTCGGAGGCGGGGGACATCCGACTGCTGCCTCCGCCACCGTGAAAGGGATGACCCTGATGGAGGCCCACGATCGGTTGACAAGGACGCTGAAAGAAATGGTCAGGCCCAGAAAGGCAGCAAGGGATGTGATGATCTATCCAGTGAAGACCTTTTCACCTGAACAGACCCTGGAGGAAGCAGGGGAGATACTTCGACGATATAACCTGAACATGCTGCCGGTCGTTTTTGACGGAAAAGTGATCGGTTTGATTTCCAAGCAGGTCGTGGAGAGGGCGGTCCATCATGGGCTAAGAGACTCTCCTGTGAAAGAATATATGTCAACCGAATTCTCAGTGGTCTCTCCTGAAATGCCATTCTCTCATGTCCAGGAATTGATCATCGGTCAGAATCAGAATCTTCTTCCTGTGATTGAAAAGGATCGATTGGTCGGTACGATTTCCGATGAAGACGTCATGAGGGTCCTTCAGGAGGAGATGATGAAATCGGTCAAGGCGGCCACTGTGCTTGATGGCCAGCCTCTCTATGCTCGAAAAAAGGTCATCGCGAAATTGATGAAAGAGCGATTCCCCGATCGGCTCCATAACCTGCTCATGGAGTTTGGTAGGGTAGGGGACGAACTCGGGTATTCCGTCTATGCGATCGGTGGGTTTGTGCGAGATCTCTTGATGAGGGTCGAGAACTTCGACGTCGATATCGCCGTCGAAGGGGATGGCATCCGGCTTGCTGAGGAGTTTGAAAAGAAGTTTTCTTGCCGGATTCGAACCCACAAGAAATTCGGGACGGCAATCATTCTCTTCCCGGACGGAGTGAAGGTCGATGTGGCGACGGCTCGGCTGGAGGTCTACGACTCTCCGGCTGCCCTGCCGACCGTGGAGAGAAGTTCGATTAGAATGGACCTCTACCGGAGGGATTTCACCATCAACACCTTGGCCATCCAGCTCAATCCCAAGGCCTTTGGGGAGTTGATCGATTTTTTCGGAGGGGTGAGAGATATTAAAGAGAAGATCATCCGGGTCCTCCACAACCTTTCTTTCGTGGAGGATCCCACCCGGGTCTTTCGAGCCATCCGTTTCGAACAGAGATTGGGGTTTCAAATCGCAAAACACACCCAGAACCTGATGAAGAATGCGGTGAAGACGGGTTTTATGGAACGCCTCTCAGGAGGTCGGGTTCTCTCGGAACTGATCCTCATCCTTGAAGAGGAGAATCCCACCTCTGCGTTAAGGCGGATGAGGGACTTTAGCCTCTTCCGTTGCCTTCACCCTCACCTCAAGTTTGACGAGGAAGCCGAGGCCCTTTTCGAGCAGATCCATCACGTCATCTCCTGGTTCGACCTTCTCTTTTTGGAGGAGCAGTATGACCGTTCGCTGATCTATTTCTATGGCCTCATCGATTTTCTCAAGGAGGGAGAGATCGACGAGTTATGTCAGCGATTTTCCATGAATGAAAGGCTCCGTAAAAAGGTGATCGATGGAAAACGACAGGCCGATCGGACCCTGCTCCAAATCTTTTCTTGGATCAATGCGGACGTGCGACCAAAACGATCAGAGATCTATGCGGTTCTCGCTCCGCTTTCGACTGAGGAGAAACTCTTCATGATGGCCAAGACGACTCAAACAGAAACGCGACGGTATATCTCGCTCTATTTTACTCAGTTGAAAGACGCGAAGCCACTGCTCAAGGGAGCGGATTTAATTCAAATGGGGATCAAGCCAGGCCCTTCGATCAAAAAGACCTTGAGCGGTCTCCTCAAAGCAAGATTGGATGAAAAGGTCGTCACTCGACAGGACGAAATGGAGTATGTCTCCAAAGTCCAGGGAATGGAATGATGATGGGAAACGATTCCTCTTCGGTCGGACATAAACCCTATACCGTGCGGTTGGAGATGTTCGAAGGCCCTCTCGACCTTTTGCTCCATCTTATCCATAAGAATGAATTGGACATCACGAACATCCCCATCGCTCTCATCACGGACCAGTATTTGGAATACCTCAAATGGATGAAGGTGCTCAATCTCGATATTGCGGGCGAATATCTCCTGATGGCCTCCACACTTCTTTACATCAAATCGAAGACATTGCTCCCCACGTCCTCCGACGAAGAAGAGGAAGGGGAAGATCCAAGAGCCGAGCTGGTTCGAAGACTTTTGGAATATCAGAAGTATAAGGAAGCAGCGGCCGAGTTAGAGAAGAGGCCCATGTTGGACCGAGATGTTTTTGTTCGATCGGTGACGATAGAGGGAGAGGAGCTGAAGGAAGAAGAAAAAGTGGACGTGAGTCTATTTGAACTGATGGAGGCCTTTCGTAAAATCCTGGAACGAGCAAAGGTGGAGGACTTTCACGAAGTGATTTTAGACCGTCTCAGCGTCGAAGAGAAGATGGAGGAGATCCTCTCGCTCTTTCAAAAGGAGAAGCGGAGCATCGCTTTTCATCTTCTCTTTTCTGAAGAGGCCTCTCGCAGCGTCATGATTATCACTTTTTTGGCGATCCTCGAGTTGGTCAAGATGAAACTGATCCGCATCTTTCAACTGGCTCCCTTCGAGACCATTCGCATTTCGCTTGTATAAACTGATTAAGTAACGAAGGCATTGGGTCAGTAAGCCATTGGATTGTCGGTCTTTCAGTTAATACTTGATAAGATAATTTGGAAATTTAAGAACATTTCGATGATTGATTTAATGACCCAATAACTTAATAACTATTCATATGGAGGTTCCTATGAAACGAAAACGGGTCCTCGTGGGATTGGCCGTCATGGCTGCATTACTCGTTTTCTTCTTATCTCTCTTTTTCTTCATTGGACAATATATTGGAAGACCTGGACGCTTCGTTTTTGGCGACAAGATCGCCATCGTGGAGATCAAGGGTGTGATCACGCAATCCTCCGGGATCATCGAAGAGATCAATCAATACCAAGAAGATGAAGGGGTGAAGGCGATCATCCTGAGGATCGATTCCTCTGGCGGGGGCGTCGGTCCAGCCCAGGAGATCCATCGAGAAATAGTGAAAGCCAAAGCGAAGAAGAAGGTAGTTACCTCCATGGGGTCTGTTGCGGCGTCTGGAGGCTATTACGTCGCTTGTGCCTCTGATCTCATCCTCGCCAATCCAGGGACGATCACGGGCTCCATTGGTGTTCTGATGGAGTTCACCAATATTGAGGAGCTTTTCAAAAAGATCGGGATCAAAGGCGTCATCCTGAAAAGCGGTGAGCATAAGGATATAGGATCCCCTTTCCGAGAGATGACCCCGGAGGACAAGAAGGTCATCCAAGCGGTGATCGACGATGTCCATCAGCAATTTATTCAGGCAGTGGCCGAGGGAAGAAAGATGGATCGGGCAAAGGTCATGCAGATTGCGGATGGTCGGATCTTAACTGGAGAGCAGGCGAAACAACTTGGATTGGTCGACCAAATTGGAAATCTTCAGGATGCGATCGATCGGACCGCCAAACTGGTAGGCATAGTAGGAAAGCCCAATATTATCTATCCCAAGAGGAGATTTTCGATATGGGAGCTTCTGGTGAGGGAGACGACCTCTGCGATTCTGGATATTTTGAATGAGAGAACACTCGAATTGAACTATCGCCTCTTCTCCCGAGGAGGCTGAGTAGCCCGAGCCTCCCCGACCAAGTCTTTTGAGATTTGTTTCATATCGTGCCAGACTTCTCTTTTCCGTTCAGGATTCCGCAAGAGATAGGCGGGGTGATAGGTGGGCATGACCTTGATCCCAAGAAATTCGTAGAACCTTCCACGGAGTGTTGTAATTTTGGCATCGGTTTTGAGAAGGGTTTGTGCTGCAAACGTCCCTAACGCGCATATGATCTGGGGCTGGATCGCATGGATTTGTTGAATGAGAAAGGGATAACAGCTCCGGATCTCATCCGGCTCTGGATTCCGATTCTGCGGAGGACGACACTTGATGATGTTGGTGATGTAGACCTCGTCCCGTTGGAGGTCGATGGACTGAAGGATCTTGGTCAAGAGCTGTCCAGCTCTTCCAACAAATGGCCTTCCCTGAACGTCCTCGTCATATCCAGGACCTTCCCCGATGATCATCAATTTCGCCTTCTGGTTCCCTTCTCCGAACACGAGTGTGCGTCGGGTTCCGTGGAGTTTACATCTTCGGCAGTCGCCGAGCTCCTTCCGGACTTCCCCTAAAGTTGGAGGTTTCCTTGGAAGGGGAGAACGATCGAGAGAAGTCTTTTGGTCTTGCCTCCCCGAGGAAGAAACGGCAATAATCCCCATCCCCCTGAGATACTCGAGATGAGATTTGAGATCGGCGACGATCTCGCGAAAAGATCTATCCAACGGCTCTCTTCCTCCGACAAGGTTGAGATAGCCTTTTTCCTATGACTTGTCAACCCTTCGACTCCCCAGCATAAATGCTGG
>CAZFJD010000061.1:0-12809 GCA_964518775.1 uncultured Syntrophaceae bacterium | reverse complement strand
GTCTGAAAATCTCTAACACGGTGAAAGCCTCTCCGGTCACTGGCACTTCCCCCGCATGTCAATTGGCCAAACCCCTGTCACAATCCCGTTTCTTGTCACATATAATTCGCCGAACAAGTTGACCGTTGGATCGCAATGGGAAACGACGAGCTCAAGAACATCCCCAGTCTCAAGCTTCGGAGATGGCTTCTGTAGCACGATTCTGCCGTGCTCATCTCCCCACCATTCGTACTTCAATCCTGCCTCAGATGGATGGATGACGTACGGCGTCCCTCCGTGATGGTAAAGGGCTTTCAAGCCGGCATCGACCGTGACAAATTGATCGTGATTTGTACTGATCACTGTGGTGAGGAGAGACAACGATGCCGGAAACCCCTCAAACCGGAAAGGATTCTGGGAGGATCCGAT
Source organism: uncultured Syntrophaceae bacterium (assembly GCA_964518775.1). Taxonomy (GTDB): domain Bacteria; phylum Desulfobacterota; class BSN033; order BSN033; family UBA1163; genus JACAEX01. The sequence continues at coordinate 12,401 of CAZFJD010000061.1, read as the reverse complement.
ACCGAGGTATTCAGCATCCATCATGATGTAGGAGCCAACCTGCAAATCGGTGAGTTCAGGTATTCTGCAATCGATTTCATACGTCCCTGTTCCAGCTCCGGTGAAGATCTCGCAGGGCAGACCGCTTTTGCGGAATTGCCTCACCACCTCTGCACCTTGTCCCATCCAATCCCATGAAGTTCGGTATCGTTCCTCAAAGGACAGGATGTGTTGGACATGGCCTGCATAACACTGCACTCCCTGCAAGCGTAAGGATGGAAGGCCATCGATCAATCGTCCCAAGGCCAAGCCGTCTTTAAAGGCCACGCCTGTACGCCCCATACCAGGATCGAGATCGACAAGAACACTCAGTTTCAGGCCACGCCTCTCAGCGGCTTCATTCAGTTTCTTGGCATTGGCCGGATTGTCGAGAACGACCATTAACTTCGGATCATGAGACAGGCAGTCCATGAGCTTCGCTATCTTATAATCCGTAACCACGGGGGATGTGATCAGGACACCCTGAATGCCACTCTTCACCAGGACCTCAGCCTCAGAGACCTTGGCAACACAGATTCCGATGCATCCCGCTTCCATCTGCATCTTGGCGATACGGGAGCATTTGTGAGTCTTTGCATGGGGACGCAGCTTCTTACCGAACGAAGCAGCATGGGCCAACATCGTCCGTATATTCCTTTCGAGAATCTCTTCGTCGATCACCAGGCACGGTGTATCTAACTCCCATTTTGAGAGGCCTTCGAAATTCCTTTGGTTGGTCATCTCTTTCTCTCCCAGCTATGCCGATTTTTCTCCCTCAACCCTCTCAACAAATCGTTGAAGGGCATCGAAATACTTCCGAAATCCAACGAGCATGATGTCATTATGGGTAGCGGAGGGGATAATGAGGAGTTCCTTTTTGTCGGTTCCAAGATGTTTGAACAGATCCTTTGCCTCTTTAACCGGAACGAGACTATCCATTTCACCATGAATAACGAGGGATGGGAGGAAGATCTTTTCGATCATCTCCAAGCAATCCTGATCGATCTTTTCCAAATGGGTGCCATAAACGGGTATCCCCAGATGGTTCATAATCCTGACCACACTGGCAAACCCACTTTCAATGACGAGGCCTTTCATCCCATCTTGATATCGGTATGCCAATTCGATTGCAGAGATACTTCCGAGTGACCTCCCCATGATCCACAAATCTCCTCTTAGATCTCTTTTCGATAACTCCTTCTTAACCTCTCTGAATATGGCATGTCCATCTTGAACGAGATCCGTCAGGGTTGGTACGCCATCGCTCCTTCCATAACCCCTGTAATCGGCAACGATCAGATTCAGCCTTCTCTGATGATAAAAGGGAGCGATCTCATCATAATCGCTGACCACTTCGCCGTTACCGTGAAAAAATAGAATCCATGGCCATTGGTCATTCCCTAAGTAAAAACGACAGTGAACCGAAACATGACTCTCAACCGGTGCCAATAGATCAAAGGCATTCTCAGGACATAGAGTGAAATCTTTCCGAGGATAGAAGATGAACATCAATACTGGTGGCTGGTCGACGAGAGAATAGTCAGGCATAAGCCTCCCTTTCTTCTTTACCCCGTATAATTCCGAAAGCCCCAGCCTTCGGACTTTGGACGAAGGCAATTTCAAATCTAAATATAAAGAAACCCTTTCCTTTAGGGCATGAATATACGGGGTTTACGGATTCACACGTTTCCCAAGTATTGACAAACTGTACTCCTTTCCATCCATCTCAGCAATACGGGGCAGCCTTCCCCACTCCTCAAATCCGAATGATCGAAAGAGTCGGAGGCTTGGCCCGTTGTGTGAAAATATATAGCCGACCAACGTCTTGATACCGAGACCAGATGTCATTTCGATCGCCTCCCTCAGGAGTTGGCGACCAAGTCCCTTATCCCTGTGCTCAGGCGCTACGTAAATGCTGATTTCAGCAGTCTGCTGGTACGCTGGTCTTCCATAGAAAGATTCGAAACTCACCCATGCGACAACCTCATTCTCTATCTCGTGGACCAGAAGGGGCCTCTTCTCACGGGTATGCTTTCTGAACCATTCCAATTTGGACTCAACGGACACCTCTTCAGTGTCGGCCGTCGATTGTCGAGTTGGAATGGTCGAGTTATAGATCGCAACGATTCGAGGAAGGTCATCTTCGGTTGCATATCTCATGATTTTTTCTCTTTCGTCCTTTTTTGGAATCATGATCTCTTCACCCTTCGAAACAGGCCTCAGGAAGGCTCGAGAGATCTAAGCTTTCATAATACCTCTCTATCTCCACAGAAAGCTCTTTGATGATTTGGAGGATGCCATCCGGGATGATAAACACTGCTTTGGCCACCTCATCTTCATAGAGATTGTGTCGCAAGTATTGAGGTTCATTTTCACCAAACCAGATCTCCGCTTCCCACGATTTCTGATTGAAAGACTCTGTCTTAAAATCTTTCTCACTTAATCCAAATGGATCACCAGGTGAGACGAAGGCCAATGTTCCGTGATTGGAAACCGATCTGGAGGAGAGATTGGCATACATGCAGATGAACTCCCCGCCGAAAGCAACGGAACGAATCGAGAACGTATATCCATCGATCTTACTTTCAACATACTCCTGCAGGAGATAATGGCCTGAATAAGGATCGAGCCTCCGGAGCGACTCTGCGTCTTTGATGACTTGCAGCCCTCTTCCACCCCTGCCTAATCGCTGCTTAAGGACAATCTCTCCTTTCCGATTAAGAAAGCCCTCAGCCTCACCAATATTGGAAGGATCGAAGATGATCGTCTCCGGCATGGGTGCCATCGGATTGATCAGCAGATATTGAGTCCACTTATCTTCGAGTCTCAAACCGGGGTGAAAGGTATTTGGAAAGGGGCCTCTTCCATCCATCCATATCTTGAATGGCTTGAGGCTTTCAATAAAGGGAATGGAATGAAGATAATCGCTAAATCGTTTGGCGTAGACCCTTTGAGAGGTCTCCTCAATCCTTTCGAAGATATCTGAAGGCTTCCCAAAATGGACGAGATGGGTGAAATGATACTCCTGTGCTCCTCCAGGAAGGCCTACATTGACCTCCAGGACATACGGTTGAAGCTGGCGATTGATGAGAAAATCGATACCGAGATACATCGCAGTCTAAAATGAAAACCCCTCATCCCCCTTGTAAAGGGGAATGAGGGGGAGAGATTGATCAAGGGCCTTCTAACCCATCTTCCAATTCGATCTCTATTTCCATTCAATATAGGCTCCCTGCCTTCATGGAAGGGAGCCTTATAGAGACCTCAACATGAAGCCTTGCACTTGCAGATTCCGGAGAACCTCTTAACGACCTTCTTGATCGTCATCCTCTTCACCTCCTTTCAACACCCCTCGGGCGTAGCATTGAAATAGATCTGGCTCAAATGGGCCACCATGAATTTTTGCTCGATAACGGCAACCACCCCTGCATGCTTCGATCTCGGTGCAGTTACAGCTTAAATCGCTTAAGGCGATTCGAGGAATTCGCTCCCAACACATTCGGAGGCCTTCCTCGATCGATCCTACGGCTTCTTGGCTGAAGAGTCCGCACTTCACAACCCTTCCATCAGGAAGTATAGCACAAAGATGGGCACCACAGGTAGCATTATTTTTTGAGCTATGCAACCCCCCTCCATAACCATAATTTAGAAACCGACCTCCTTCCGAGGGAGACACCCAGAACTCTTTATTCTCTTTCAGTCTTCCTTCGATACAAGGGACATCCACATTCCATTCCCTAATTTTCTTTGATTCGAGGAGCGAGGCAAGCTGGTCAAACTCCTTTAGATTTCTCTGATGAATCATCGTTGCGATAGAGACCACAATGCCAGCCCCCTGAAGATCATCGATGGCCCGAAGGGCCTCTTCAAAATTTCCTTTGCCCCGGAGAGATTCATGGCCCTCCTTCATTCCATCGAGGCTGATCTGGACTTCGTGGACGCGAAGTCTCTTTGCTACACCTTTATCAATTAACGTGCCGTTTGAGAGAAGGACAGATCGAAATGGATGATCTCTTAGAATCTCGTTGATCTCCCAAAAATTTTGATGAAGCAGAGGTTCGCCGCCGGAGAGGAGGAGCCGCAGGCCCTGAACTTCCTCAAATTCTCTTAATATATTTTTAACCTGTTCCAGGGAAAGATCTTGATGGAGACTCTCCCCGAGATAGCAGTGTCGGCATTGGAGATTGCATCGATCGGTCATCTGGAGTTCAAGATACCGTAAAGAGGGGATGGGAGATGGATTCTGAAAGATTTTTCTCTGCATTGGAATTTCTGAGTAGGCGATCAATTTTTCTGAGAGGCAGTATTGGATGAATTCCTCATCCTCCTCTCGAATAGGAGGGCTTTCACCCTGAGAGCATTTCAGAAGAAATTGAAAAGCCTCCCGGCTCAGTTCATAGAGATCGTCATGTTCGAAATCGTAGAGGTAAGGCTCTTCAAGATTTCTTAAGACGCAGTGAGGGGTGAGGTGGATGAATCTATGGTCGAAGGACATCCCTGATTTCCTCAGGCGTGATCAGACCTTTCTCAAGAAGTCCTTTGAGAATTTTGAAAGCACCGCACTCCAACTCTTTTTCAGACTCTTTGTAGAATTCACAATGTTTACAGATCAACTCGATCAAGAAATCCTTATCATGGGCCATTGGATTACCTATAAGATTTGAATAACAGGAAAAAAGGGAGGAATCAAGAACGGTTCGTGGATGGAAAAGTAGAATCTGAGGGGGCTGCTTCAGGTTTTGGTGGGTAGGGAATGAATAGGAAGATAAGTGAACCCAGGAGGGGGAGGATGAAGATGATCTGCAGGGTGAAAGGTACGCCCCAGTGATCGGCCACCCAGCCGAAAATCGTGGTTGCGATCCCTCCAACACCCATAGCCAGCCCCAAAATAAGGCCAGAAGCCATTCCCAAGTTTTGTGGCATATAGCTCTGGCCAATGGCCATCGTGATGGGATTGGAGGACTGAAGCACCAGTCCTGCAAGGCTGAAAAAGATCAGAGACTCCGTCCCGTTCGTATGAAAGAATAGATAAAGGAAGACCGAAGTTAAGCCCAGGCCAAAGAGAACGGTACGCTTGTAACCATACCGATCAGCCGCTGGACCTCCTGCTAAGCTGCCGATCGTTCCGGCAAGGAGGAAGACGGAGAGATATTTCCCAACGACTAATGGGTCCCGCTGCAAGATATTGATGAAATAGAAAGGTACGAAGGTCTTCAGGCTCAGTTGTGCCGCCGACCTGAGAACCACAGTGGATAAGAGCAAGCTCATGGGAAACCATTGTCGTTTGGAACCAGAGGTTTTTGATCGTTTTGCCCTGGGGACCGGAAGATCGATCTTCACCTTCCAATCGGAGGTTGCTAAAAATATGACGACCATGGCGATTCCAAGGGGAAGGAATAGTAGGGAGCCTTTTAATCCAAGAAACTTAAAAAAGAGGGTCGCCATGAAAGGTCCTACAGATAATCCCAAGCTTCCTCCAACAAGAAAGAGGGAGATTGCTGTGGCCTTCTTCTCATCACTCAAGAAGCTGACCGTCTTAAACCCTTCTGGGTGGTAGCTTCCCTGCCCAAGCCCGCCCAAAGCAGCAAAGAGAAAGATCCATGCGTAGGAAGAGCCCAAACCCAAAAGCGAGAGACCCAAGGAGGCGACAAAACATCCCGTTGGAAGGAGCCACCTTGCAGACCAGCGGTCAGAAAAGTAACCGAAGACAGGTTGGATCACCGAGGAAGTGATATTGAAGATCAGGATAATCGAGGCCGTCGTCGTGTAGGAAAGGCTGAGGGATTCTTTGATGAAAGGAAGAAACGCGGGAAGTGCTCCAGTATTGATGTCCGTGACCAGATGTCCGGCCGTCAACAGGATGAGCGCTTTAAGATTCATATTAAAATAAACTTAACACATCTAAGCCTCCAGTCAACATAGTAGTCCATCTCTAACCCGATTCTCTTTTGAGAAGATGCCTCTGGCTTCTCAAGCCAAACGATTGGCCGTCGATCGCTCGGGAGACAGCCAGTATTCCATCCAAATGGTCGCATTCGTGTTGGAGAAGCTCGGATAGATCCTCTTCTAACCACATCTCTTCCTCTCTAAAATCCAAATTGTAATATCTGACGCGACAGCTCTTGTGCCTTTTTACCCTGACGAGGAGATCAGGAAAACACATGCAGTCATCCCATAATTCCATCATCGCTTCACTTTTCTCGTCCAAAACAGGATTGATAAAGATGATGGGCTTATCAATATGAATATAAATTAGCCTTTTCATCACACCGATCTGCGGAGCTGCAATGGCTTTCCCTGCTCCATATCGTTTCCTGAAATCCATCAACGTATCATGGAGATCACTAATGATCCCTTGAAGCTGTGTGATCTCCTCCGGTTCTACACGCACACTCATTTCATAGAGTCTTGGGTCCCCTAGGAGAAAAACCTCTTTCACTGACATTCTTCTGCTCCATCAAGCTTCTTATTCGTCTCAATGAACCTATAGTAACCTTGTGGCCTTTCAACATCAAGACACAACATTCTAACTATTGACAATTTGAGGCGCAATTTGTTAACCTTCGGATACGAAGAGGTTAACAATTTTAAGGAGGCTGGATGTCTATTGAAAAGCTAAGAATGGTAGTTTTCTCTTCCCTTATGGCAGCGCTTACGGCGGTGGGAGCCTATATCCATGTGCCCATTGGGCCTGTGCCCATTGTCCTCTCAACCCTCTTCGTCCTTCTCTCAGGGCTCCTCTTGGGAAGTCGCTGGGGATTGGCCAGCATGGCCCTCTACCTCTTTGTGGGAGCCATCGGCATGCCAGTTTTTTCTGGAGGCAGAGGAGGATTTGCCCATTTCTTCGGTCCAACAGGTGGCTACCTTTTTGGCTATCTCCTTGCTTCTTGGTTAACGGGTGTGATTTCAGAGCGATCCCCCGGTAATCTTATCTGGGAGATCATCGCTGTCATCGTTGGTTCACTTACGATCTATGGTCTCGGAGTTCCCTGGCTTAAAACGGTCACTCAGATATCTTGGCCGAAAGCGTTTATCCTCGGCATGGTGCCCTTTCTCGTCGGTGATACGGTCAAGGCATCGGTGGCCATTGTTCTTGCTCGGGCAGTAAGGCCTATTTTGAAACGGCAGATGGTTACGGGTTAAGGTAAAGAAGCCAGTTTGGGTTAGGTCAAGGGGTCAGGGCTAAATTTTTCTTTGACGAATAACCTAACCTATAGACTAAACGGGCTTCGTCGTGAGCTCAGCCGAACGGCATCTTAACCCTCACCCTTAGACCAATGACTTTTTTTGAAGAACTATGATCGAAATTCGAAACCTCCATCATCATTACCCAGACGGAACTCATGCTTTAAAGGGAATTGACCTCAGCATCGGTGATGGCGAGTTTCTTCTCATTTGTGGGCCCAATGGGAGCGGCAAAACCACCTTTATCCGCCTGATCTGTGGTCTGCTCAAGCCCACGAATGGATCAATTCGTATCAACGGTCTGAGCGATCCTCATGCTTCTCGGGAGATCAGACGGCTGGTGGGCATGGTCTTTCAGGATGCGGACAGCCAGATTGTAGGTGAAACAGTTAGGGAAGATATAGCCTTTGGCCCTGAAAATCTTGGACTTCTTGCAGAAGAAATTAATCGAAGAGTGGATTGGGCGCTCCAGGTGATGGGGCTCGAAGATATCTCGGGAAAATCCTGCCACTTGCTTTCAGGAGGAGAGAAGCGACGTCTCTCGATTGCTGGAGTACTCGCCATGAGGCCCCAAGTGATTCTCTTCGACGAGCCCTTCTCTCATCTCGATTATCCCGGCATTCAGGAAGCCTTAAAGCATATGGTCCACCTCCATCACGAAGGACACACGCTAATAGTAACTACACATGATGTAGAAAAGGTGATCGCTCATGTGAATAGGACCGTCATTATTCACAACGGCGAACTCAAGGCTGTTGGCAAACCCGAGGAACTTATGACGGAATTCTCTCGCTATGGAATTCGACCTCCCTGCTATGCCCTTTTTGGAAGGGAAAAGATTTCATGGCTCAACGAATAGTCCTTCACTACTTTCCAGGAAGTTCTCTCCTCCATCAATGGGATGCCCGATGTAAGTTTCTCGGCCTCCTAATGATGACCGCAACCCTTCTCCAATCGAAAATCCCATGGCTTCTCCTTGACTCAGGTATTCTCCTTTGTCTTCTAATCCTTTCGAGATTGCCTCTGATTCGATTTCTTCGTGATCTTCGGACTTGGGCAATCCTCCTCTTTATTCTCTTTCTCTTTCAGATCTTTTTCACTCCAGGCCCTACCCTGCTCCCATTCCAATCGCTTCCAGTAAGCAAGCACGGCCTCCTTCTTGGAAGTCTCACCTTTTGGCGCCTCGGACTGATGATCAGTTACGCAGTCCTTTTTACGGCTGTGACTCGGCCAAAGGAAGTTCGAGATGCCATCATCTGGTTTCTTAAACCTCTCCCATTTCTTCCCGGACGCAGGATCGGCCTTATGGTCTCCTTAACTCTCCGCTTCTTTTCGCTCATCCTGGATCAGGCTGAAGAGGTACGCCTGGCCCATAAGGCAAGGTCAGGGGATAGGAAGAAAAATCCTTTTCGAAGAGCCAAATTTCTGGCCCTCCCAATCCTTCGGCGCTCATTCTCGCAAGCGGAGGAGGTCACCTTAGCCCTTGCTGCAAGGGGCTACCGTGACGATATAGCCCTTCAGCTTACCAAACTGAAGTTGACCCATTTGATCCCTCTTCTCGGTTTTCTGGGATCTCTGATGATTATTCGGTGAGTATCTTGGTAGGATGTGTCAGCGGAGTGACCCTCATCGATTTTGTAAAATTTCGATCACTCTTCAAAACAAGGCCGGTTAAAAGAATCAGGTTATGCCGGAACCATCTTAGGGACAAGGAAGGAGAAGAATCCCTCTTTCCCACTCTCCCTTTCGATCTTCTCAAAGGCACACTCGACCGCTGACCTTATTTCCTCCAGATCGACCGGTTTCATCGCCTGGTAGAAGATTCCTGCGCCCCGAAGACGCTTCACCAGTCCAATCGACTCCTCTGAGGAGATCACGATCACCTGGATTCTGGGATTGATCTTCTTGAAGATGGGCACTATGTCGCAAGCCTTCACGCCCTCAATCTCATCGTCAAGAAGGACGACCTGGATCTTCCTATCTCGAACCCTTCGGATCATGTCGCTCACGGATCTGGCTATCTCTACCCGAAATCCAACGCTGTGAAAGTAGGTGGAGAGCGATCTGGCCCAGAGATCATCCTGATAGGCTATAAAGATGGTTTTCGGTTTCATGGTAACCCCCCTTAATCTATCGCCCGGATGGGAAACTCAGCCTTCTCCGGGGTCCCATTTCTCTATTCCTTATTCCTTCCCCCTCTGTAAATGTTTAATCATGATTACCATCATCAACGGGATCAGGATTCCAACGAGGGCGACAGCTCCTCCAACAATGTAAATCCTTGGGCCAATATCCTCTACTGTCCTAACCACTTGCATGACCGCAATTGAAACCATGGCTGCAAGGATACAGGTTAGAATGAACAGGCCGAAATATGTTGATGTGCTCAGGTTCTTCATTTTGATCCCCCCTCGCAATATTTCGTCATTTCTTGACGGGCACGGGCTCAGCACCTGGAAGTACCACTTCCTCTTCGACCTTCTTCTCTTTCTTGAGGACCGTTGTAGTGGCAGTACCAATGAAGCTGAAGAAGAGAATTGCCGCCGGAATCAATTGAAGAAGGACAATGATGGACCCAATGATGATGAAGATCCAGAGTGCAGTCCCAGCTTCTTTCAGACTGATCCCTCTTGCGAATGCTGGGGAACCCACTAAGGTAATTAACCCAACCGTCAACCCAACTTTTAATCCTCTTAGCATCTTTTCCATTTTTAGTTCCTCCTTTCTTTGGCTTTCAACCTTAGGGAATGCATTCGCCATGCCAAGCAGATATGAAATAGCTAATTAGTTGAAATTGTTTAGTTTTTTTAAAATTCCGTCTGCCGGTGAAATGATTTGACGGGTAGAAAAGAATATCTTTCATATACATAAAGGGATGACCGACCTGTTTAATTGCGGGCTTAAGACTTTGAAATTCCAAATGGAATAAAAAACATATACTATTCTTCAAAAAGAATATAAATATTATGCACCATGATTTCAAGATTCAATGGCGGGGACCGATCAAACTCGCATTCAGGGATAATTTAAATGAGAGGGCCAAGCCATTTTACAAAATCAAGCGCTGAAGTTGCCTCCCCAAAGCCTTCTTCATTAAAATGTATCGTTTGGTTTTGACTCTGAATCCTTCTTAGATGATCACTCTTCCTCTTTACATCAGTGGGCGATTGGGTTAAGGGTATTGGCAAGCGAGATCCCTTTCGAGAAATTGGAAATGGTCGATACGGCTGAAATGAAAGATCGGTATCGATGGGTAGTTCTTGGAGTACTCTGGATCACCTATATCGTCGTCTTCTTACATCGATTAAGCGTTGGACCCTTGGCTCCCTTTCTAAAGGAGAATTTTGGGCTGACAAGCGCCCAAGTGGGATTGACCATGGCTGCAGCCTCGATGGGATATATGGTGAGTATCTTTCCCACTGGATGGGTCGTTGACAAGATCGGGGCGAAGTGGCCTATAGTTGTAGGCACATTGATTGCCGGCGTATCTATGCTCTCTGTCTTTTTTATCAGTTCTTACATAGGGTTGCTCATCCTCACATCTTTAACGGGAATGGGTTGTGGTTTTCTCTTTCCATCAACCACTCAAGGTGTCATCGTGTGGTTCGGCCCTGGAGAGAGAGCCACTGCCATGGGACTCAAACAGACCGCCGTGAATATAGGAGGAATCCTTAGCGCTGCAACTCTGCCTTCTATTGCCCTTGCCCTGGGTTGGCGTTACTGTTTCCTATTCCTTGGGTTCATATCCCTGGCTGTGGGGGTTCTGGCCTGTATCCTCTATAGAGATCCGCCTAATCCCATTGGTGCTTCGGTCTCCGCTGCCCTGCCCACCTCCGAAATTTTTAAGAGTCAAGAGATCTGGTTACTTGCATTCTCCGGCTTGTTCTTGACATGGGTCGAGATGGCTCTGATAACGCATCTCGTCCTTTATCTCAGAGAAGTCCTTCTCATGGCTGTGGTCGCTGCAGGAGGTCTTTTGGCCTTTACACAGGCGGCGGGCGCCATCGCCAGACCGATCACAGGCGTTCTCAGCGATCAACTCTTTCAGGGGAAGCGAAAAGGGATCTTCATGTTGATGGCTGCCACAGCCTTGCTGATGGTTCTCATCTTGGGCTTTTTCGGGTCTTATCTCTCATGGATGCTCTATCCTATCCTTTTCTTCTTGGGAGTAGGAGCAATCGGTTTTGGAGGTATTTATATTACCCTGTTGTCTGAGTTTGGTGGCCACCACGGTGCAGGGAAGGCGGTGGGGTTAGGAGGGATGTTGGTTATGATCGGATCCGCCCTTGGACCAATAGCCTTTGGCCATATCGTCGATATCTCCGGCTCCTACAGATTGGCCTGGTTGTCCTTGGCCTTCGTATCTGCACTCTGTTTGGGCTGTCTCCTCTTTGTGAATGAAGAAAAGAAAAAGATTTGAAAAGCTTAGGATGTAAATCAAAGGAAGCATGAAATAGTTTACACTCCGATTCGTCACAAACTGCCATTGACAGCCTGAAAGGCGTCGCAATCTCATTGAAAAAATAGGATGCTTTTGAAGTGGTTAGAAATAAGAAAAATTATGAATCTGTCCCGATTAGTCTTCAGCAATCGATCGATAATTTTTCTTATGGAATGAACTCCATTTTAGTCTTAGTAAAACGGAATAACATCCATTTTGGCTATCTTGCCAGCTAAGAACCAATACTTTACCTCCCAGGGCTGAGCTTCCAAAACGGCTGAGATCCCAATTGAAAAACTCATTCTCATGAAGTTAGGAATCATTGGGATGGAGAGGTTTTGGGATAAGAGTTAGAAAAAGTGAGGGAAAACAAGAAAAAAAATACGAAATAAAATTTGAGACCAGTCCTTAATCTCAATATGTGGCCTGGAGATGTCTTGCTAAATTATGAATATTCCCCGCCCCAAAGGGCTTGTAAGTTTATTTGACGAATTCATCGTCATTTGGCATGCCAAATGACGACAGAGATGTCAATACTTATTTTTCTCCTGAAAGACTTTTAAAGCTACTTTGGATTGGTTGGTGCAGAGAGGTTTTGGGAAAAGACTTATAAAGGATGAGGGAAAACAATAAATAGAAAAACCAATAAGATTTAAGACCCATCCATCATCTCAGTCCATTGATAAGGATTTTACCCAGGCTTCTTGAAAACTTTCTTCATACCGTCCCAAAAAAGGTTCCAGATCATTATTGACCC
>CAZFJD010000060.1:0-12827 GCA_964518775.1 uncultured Syntrophaceae bacterium | reverse complement strand
CAATGACAACTTTCTTCTGGCGTTCCCTATAGATTAATTATTTATCGATTATGGGTTAGGGTTAAGAGACCAGTTTTGTATGTGGTGAAATCGTTAGGGTCAGGGTATTAGACACAAACGACAAAACCCATAAACAAAACTGACATCCTTGCCTGCGCCAGGCACGTATACCTTTACCTTTTCACTCAAGACTTTTATTTTAGGTTATGGGAGGAAATCATGGAGAGAACGTTATCAATTGTGAAACCGGATGGGGTAGCAAAGAATCTGATCGGCGAGGTGATTAAACGGTTTGAGAATAATGGCTTAAAGGTCATCGGTCTGAAGATGATCTCGATGAACAAAAAAGAGGCAGAGGGGTTTTATGCGGTCCATCGGGGTAAACCTTTCTTCGAAAGTCTTACGACCTTCATGTCTTCCGGACCTTCCGTGGTCATGGTCCTCGAAGGAGAGGGAGCGATTTCAAAGACACGGGAACTCATGGGTGCCACGGATCCCAAACAGGCCAAAGAAGGAACATTGAGACGCCAATTTGCAACGGATATCGAAAGGAATATTGTGCATGGGTCCGATGGGCCTGAGACGGCCTCCTTTGAGATCGCATACTTCTTTAATGCGTTGGAGATTTTCAAATATTGAAAGATTCTTCACAAAAAGTTGATCTTAAAAATCTAAGTCCTCATGAGGTTGAAGATTTCATCGCGTCATTTGGAAAAGAAGGATATCGAAGCCTTCAGATCCTGAGATGGCTGTACCAGAGGGGTGTCCATTCAACAGACGAGATGACCGACCTCTCCAAAAGATTCCGCCAGGAACTAAGTGCGGCGAGTTTTATCTCAACCCTTCGCCCCCTGCATGTGGAAGAAGCCAAGGATGGAACAAAAAAATTTCTGTTTCAACTTGAGGATGGACACCGAATCGAAAGTGTCCTGATTCCTGATAAGAAACGTCTCACCCTATGTGTTTCTACCCAAGTGGGATGTTCCTTGGGATGCCGATTCTGTCTCACTGGAAAAATGAGGTTGAAAAGGAATCTGACATCCTCAGAGATTCTCAATCAAATCCTGGCAGTCAAAGAAACACTGACGGATAAGACATCCATTACCAATATTGTCCTGATGGGAATGGGCGAACCTCTGGCCAATTATCAAAATACATTGAAGGCCATCGAATTGATGACAAACCCTGATGCTTTTAAATTCTCTTCAAGAAGGGTTACCCTCTCCACGGTCGGCCTCCTTCCCGAGTTGGAGCAACTCTCAAAAGAGAAGATTTCTTTTCGTTTGGCCATCTCTCTTAATGCCGCGGACGAAGAGACCCGAAGTTATCTGATGCCGATCAATCGGCGTCACCCTTTGAAAAAGCTTTTGGAAGTTTGCCGAAACTTCCCTCTTCGACCAAGAGCCCGCATCACCTTTGAATACGTCATGGTTGAAGACGTCAATGATTCTCCTCTGGATGCAAAAAGATTAATCCAGATATTAAAAGGTATCCCCTCTAAAATCAATCTCATCCCCCTGAACGAGGCTCCCGGGATCCCTTTGAGAAGGCCTTCGGATGAGAAGGTGAGACAGTTTCAACAAATCCTGATGGAGGGCGGTTTGACTGCAATCGTCCGGGCGAGCAAGGGCGGAGAGATCTCAGCCGCTTGCGGCCAACTCCAAGCGAAATGGCGTTCTAAGTCCATAGCGAGTAAGTGAAGATTCTTTATTAAGATACCAATTCCAGCGGGTTTATGTCCTTTTGTATGCAAGAACATTTTTGCACAAACGAGTACACTACAAATCCATACTATAAGATAAATTTGGAAATTAACGATTGCTGGGGCAAATATGCACTCAAAAAACCTTTGAAAAACGACAGGTAATTCTCTTACCTTCAGGTCTATTTTCAGCTCCAGTTTCATAAAAAGCAGTTAGGTAGAAAAATAGACTCTTCCTTGAAAACATGAGTCCCGGTCCGATCGCGAAAACCTTCTCTTTTGAATTCGTTCCTTTATTGCCATCTATTTTATCGGAAGTAATTTGACTTAAGTAATAACCGGCAATACCTGTTCTCAATCCCTCTAAAATTTGATAAGAAAATGCGTAGTTAAGGTGAAATGCCTGTCCCGGTTGAATGTTGTCCGCATGGAATAATTTCTGTGGGTCATTATTCTTTGAGTTCCAAAGATAATGGAGTCTCCAACTGGTTTCAAATTTCGGTGTTATGAAATAGGTGAATGCGTAGTAAGGATTGAAGCTATATAGATGGCTCCCTATATTAACTGGAGAGTTCTTATTGTACCTTCCGGTTGGAAGAATGATTGGGAAATTAATTCTATGAAAAAAAGGCATATTGAAAATTTTATGGTCTACCCATTGGATGATGAGCGGACTAACAATTATATCACCTAATCCCCCTTTATCTTCCCGGATACCTAAATCTGTATCCACATCTAGTTTAATAGCGGGTAACAGAGCCTCAAACCCGTAGTGTCCTCCAAGCATCTTAAATTTCGTTAGATAGGCCAGATGGGTGAGGCTAAGCCAGCTATGGAGAGAATTTTCTCCAGAGATTTTTTCTCCCCTATAGTCTGTAAACCTATTGGCATGGTAATATTCAATCGTCTCCTCCAAGAGGAGGCCAGGGCCAGCAACCCCGTCCAAAAAATTTGTCCCTCCTAGATTAACCGGAGGTAAAGCTACTTGTTGTCCATGGACGTCACCAAGAATTAAGACCAAAAAGATAAAAATTATGTTCACTCCCCCACCAATCCTTTTACATGCCCTTTTAATAAGAGCAACCCTTTCTTTAATCTTACCTTCCATTTCTTTGCTTCTTTTATTAAAATCCTGTCTGATTCAAGTGTTTGATCATGAGTTGAATAATCTTTTCAGATATCTCAGATATCATGGTGGGGCATAGCCATCATGGAAGGCAGCAAAAAGCACTGGAAATTGATTAATTTTGGCCATGATGCATCTCCTCTCTATTAATTTTATTCGACCGCTTATGTTTTTAGGACAAACCGAGCAGTTTGTCAATGAACAATTACGATTTGAAATCTGCACAATCAGGGCAAATTTTTCAGGTGGTAGGACGAAGAAAGTAATAAATTTGGGGTCATCAAAGTATCTTGAAGGAACGCCACCCGGAACTCCATTGGGATAATGGGAAAAACCATCGGCATCCTGAAATTCATCCTTCGCTCGTGCAAGTCATCTAAGCGCTTAACTCTTTATATGGCAGGCGAATGCAATACTATTTCCGAAGATGTCATCAGCCATGTATAAAAATTCCTTGTTTGACAGCGTCTTAGAAATCAATTAACATTTTGAAAAATGGAGGAGAATAAGGATGGCTGAAAAGATGGTGGGGGTGATTGGCGGATCGGGTCTCTACGAAATGGAAGGTCTTGAAGATGTTCGACCCGTTTCTCTAAAAACCCCTTTTGGTGATCCCTCGGACTCCTTTGTCGTTGGCTGCCTCGAGGGGGTGAAGATCGCTTTTCTACCACGTCATGGAAGGGGCCACCGCATCTCTCCCTCGTCTCTTAACTTCAGGGCAAACATCTACGCCATGAAATTGTTAGGAGTTCAATGGATCATCGGTGTCAGCGCAGTGGGGTCCATGAAGGAATCGATCCACCCTGGAGATATGGTGATTCCGAACCAATTTATCGATCGAACGGTTGGACGTGCAAGCACCTTTTTCAGCAATGGGATCGTGGGTCATGTGAGTTTTGCCGACCCGGTTTGCCCTGTCCTTAGTCAAATCCTCTTTCAAGCAGGTAAAGAAGTCGGTGCCAACGTCCAAAAGGACGGCATCTACCTCTGCATTGAGGGGCCTCAATTTTCAACAAGGGCCGAGTCAAGGCTCTACCGGACATGGGGCGTAGATATCATTGGAATGACAAACATTCCTGAGGCAAAACTCGCTCGGGAGGCCGAAATCTGTTACGCCACCATTGCCTTCGCCACTGATTATGACTGTTGGCATGAGACAGAACAAGATGTCTCGATCGGTGAGGTTCTGAGAATTCTTGCTCAGAGCACGAAGATAGCAAAAAGCGCTATCCGAAATGCAGTGACACACCTTCCAGAAAAGAGAGAATGCATTTGCGCGACTGCTCTCAAATATGCCCTGATCACTGGCAAAAAGTTTATCCCGGAGCAGACAAAGAAGGATTTAGAACCAATCATTGGAAAATATCTGTAACAAGAAAGGTAATGGGTTATGGTAAAGAGGCCAGTCTGGTTAGAGGGCAAAGGTCAAGGTGTAAAGACACAGACCCAAACACCCAACCCTAACCTAAACAGGCATCTTGACCTTTACCTCAACCTTTAGACTTAAATTTGGATAATGAAATTTCTTGCTGATCGGATGTTGGGGAAGCTTGCAAAAGGCCTAAGAATGCTTGGTTACGATACGATTTATTACCGAGGGGAAGATCTTCATCAAGTCATTCAATTAGCCCGCCAGGAAGGCCGCGCGATCCTGACTCGCAATACCAAGCTCATCCCTAAGAGGCCAGAAGATCATCTCATCAGGGTCACGGAGGACAAGCCCTTTCTTCAATTAAAGGAACTTATTCAAAAGCGACACATCTCATTGAATGACGAGAATCTCTTTTCAAGGTGCCTCATCTGTAACGTTCTGATCGATGAGATTCCGAGGGAGGAGGCGGAAGGAAAGGTCCCGGATTTCATCTTTTATCAACAGAAGGCATTCTTCCGATGTCCCCAGTGCGGAAGAATTTATTGGCAGGGCACACACCAGGGGAACATGCAAAAGAGGGTAGAAGAACTATTCAAGAGAAACCATAATGTCAAATGTCAAAGTTCAAAATCCAAATGAAACCCAAATCCCAAATGTCAAAAGACTTTGGCATTTGGTCATTTGTCATTGATTTGACATTTGATATTTGAAATTTGAAACTTTCGGTTTGTTGTTGATGCGTATTATCAGTGGAACGTCAAAAGGGCGACGGTTGGCCATACTGAGGGGACGGGCAATTCGTCCTACATCAGACCGTGTGAAGGAATCGATCTTTAATATCCTCGGAGAGGAGGTCGAAGGCAAGGCTGTCCTGGACCTCTTCGCCGGGACAGGCAATTTGGGAATTGAGGCCTTAAGCCGCGGGGCGAAGAAGGCCATCTTCGTTGAAAAAGGAAGGGGGGCGTTAAGACTCATTCAAATTAATCTCACCCAATGTCAGATGAAAGAAAGGTCTGAAATCCTTGCAAAGGACGTACACCGAGCGATCGGAATTCTTAAGAAGAGAGGTGAGACCTTCGACCTTATTTTGATGGATCCCCCTTATGAGAAAGGACTGATTCAGAAAACGTTGATGAAATTGTGTTCGCACAGAATTTATCACGAAGACTCGATTTTGGTGATCGAACATGATCGGAGGGAACCCATTCCTGAAACGGTTGAAGGATGGGATCTCTTCCGACAACGCGGGATTGGAGACACGGTGATCTCTTTATTGAAACCCTGTCGGGCTGATTTCAGCACCGAGACGGAAATGGAACTTAAAAGAACGTCTACCATTTGAGGAGTGATTCTATGGCCCAAAAGATGAAAGGAGCGGTGAACGAAATGGGAAAAGTTGCCATTTATCCAGGTTCCTTTGACCCTATTACTTATGGTCATATCGACATCATTGAAAGAGCCCTTGAGATCTTCGACAATGTGATTGTGGCCATCGCCAATAATGCAGAGAAACGTTCTCTTTTCACGATTGACGAACGGCTTGACATGGTAAAAACGATTTTTAAAGACACGCCCAATGTCATTGTCGATAGTTTTAAGGGGCTCTTGGTCAACTATGTGGCAAAGACCAACGCCAAGGTGCTTCTGAGGGGCCTTCGTGCAACTTCTGACTTCGAATACGAATTCCATATGGCGTCTATGAACCGGAGCCTTAACCCTCATTTAGACACTCTTTTCATGATGACCAGTAAGGACTATTTCTTTGTCTCCTCAAGAACGATCAAAGAAGTGGCCAGCCTGGGCGGGGCGGTGGAGGGATTAGTTCCGGATCTGGTTGCCAGGCGTTTGAAAGAGAAGTTCAAGCTTCCGGTGACGAAAAAGAAACAAATCGGATGGGACGATTAGAGAAAGCCTGATGGGGAGATAGGGTGATCAGGAGATGAGGGGATCGGAGTTGGATATTCGGATTCAGACGTTTCCTTGGATGGCTGAATGAAAAGACTGATCCTGTGTGATTTTGATGGAACGATCAGTCTTCGGGACATGGGCTACGCCCTGGTGACCCGTTTCGCCTCAGACGATTGGAAGGCCATCGATCGCGATTTCCGTGAGGGAAAGATTGGATCAAGAGAGGCCTACTTTCGAATCGCCAAGATCCTCAAGGGAGATCAGGAGGTTATCTTCGGCTTTATTCAAGAAAACTCGAACATCGACCCCCATTTCATCTCATTCTACCAATATTGCCAAGAGAAAGATATCGATATCAAAATCGTCAGTGATGGCCTCGACTTCTACATCAAAACCGTTCTACAAATTCACCATCTCTCGGACATCCCTTTCTACGCCAACCATACCTATTTTCAAAAGGAAGAAGGGGTCAAGGTCTCTTTCCCCTACTCCAACGAGGAATGTGGTCTCTGTGGAACATGCAAGAAGGCACTTGTCCAGACGCACCGGAAGACTTACGATTCCATTATCTTCATCGGCAATGGCATCTCCGACAGGTGTGCAGCCCGTGAAGCAGATTTCGTTTTCGCGAAAGACTCTCTCTACGGCTTTTGCATCGATCAGGATATCACTTGCCATTTCTTTGAGGACTTTGGCGAAATTCTCAGTGATTTAAAGAAACCGGATTTCACTCTTTCTTCCCCTCGTCCTCCTGTTTTTTAAGAAAGGCCTGGATATAGACCACCTTATCCTCTTTTAATCCGGGAGGGAATTTCTCAGATCGTCTATAGGCCTCCTCCAATTTACTGATCACCTCCTGGAGTTTTGGATCCTGTTCCACCAAATGGTTGACCTGCTGATCAAAATAATCACTTGTCCTTTCAAGCTCAGAAAGATCGATCTCCATCTTTGTCAAGTCAGCGAGTCTTTTAAGGACCGAACAGACGACCTTCATATTCTTCGCCTGGAGATATTGGGGCGCATGACCCCAAAGACTGATCGCTCTTAACCCTCTCTTCCTCGCGGCTTCTTGGATATAGGTATGAATACTAATGGGGCCGGTATACTCCGTCAACCCCAGTCCGGCCTGGACCACTTGCTCCCTCAAATCTTCATGATTGAACAGGGCGCTCACCATTGGAGGATAAGTGTGGGGGATAAAATCATAAGTCCCGCCGATCGTAAAGATTTGGGGGACGCCAAAGTTCTCGGCTAGATTGAGAATAAGATTGGCAAAGGGACTCCATCGAAGATGGGGTTCGGTCCCAGAGAAAAGAATGACGTCGTTAGAAAGCGGATTCTTTGAGTAGTAGAAGTGGTTGCTCGGATATTTCAATTCGATCAACCTCCCTTCCTTGATGACCGCCACGGGCCGTAAGGAGGAAAGTTGATAGAAAGTTTCCGTAGGAATGGAAGCAAACTTTTTTGCCTTTAAAGTTTCCACCAGATACTGAAGGGCAGAGGAGGAAACCTCTGCTGCATTGGGCCATCCCTCAAATCCAACGATCAGATACGGTTTGCGAAGATTTGGCCTCTCGAGATAGATGATCTCTTCCATTTTTATCCTCCACAAAAACTATACTCTGCCTTTCCCATATCTGTCAAATCCTCCCCCATTAGTTTTTTAAGGAGAGGGGAAATATTTTTCTATAGGCACGTATTCCATGTCAAATCCGAAATAGCGGGGCCCAAGAAGTGCTAATCCCCTTGGGCTTCGATACATTTTATCTGCCCGCCGTCCCAGCACGGCTACTTCCATGTTTTCTTCCAAGACCGTATTTGTATAAGGCTCGCCACTGCGCAAGTCGATCACCGAGATGAGATCCGGGCTCGTCACAAAAGGTTTTTCATCAAGCCAGGTGATGTGATTTTCGTTTTTGAACCATATCTTCAGGATGTGTCCACTATCAGGTCCCTCCCCTTGTATCATTGTGGTTCCAAACATATAACCATCCCGGCTCTCCCACTCCTTACGTATAACCCTTCCTCTGAAGATCGCGCAGCCTCCCATCGCTCCTGCTGCTGCTATAGCAGGATCTTCTCCCGAATTCAGGGCTCGACGGATTCTTCTTCCAATTTCTAAAGACAGGCTGATCCCTCCGGAGATGATCAATCTTTTCATCTCCCGGCCCTTTAGCAGAAACCCGGCATGCGCGCAAGGGGCTTTGATATCGGGCAATTTGGTGGCAATGCTCACCATCTTCCCAATACGCTCTGCCACGCTTAGACTGGCAGCTTTTTTCATGATAAGGACATTCCCCCATGGATCGCAGATCGTTCCTGGTTCAAAGGAGTACCCATGGATTGCGGCTGTTGTCTGTGCGAGTTCTGGAATGGCGCGGCCTGCGCAATCACCATCAACTACTGCCACTCCCAAACGGAGGGCGACGTCGATAGGGGCCGTTGTGTTCCCAGCTCCCAGCTCAAAGGGAACAATTGCTTCGATTCGGGTTCCCGTATAGGCTTCCAATTCCCGCACCGCTTCCACCATGGGTTTGGCTACCACCCAGTCACCATAACCCAGGTTTTTCCGTTCAGATGGGGATAATGTCTTATGTGGCGCAATGGAACCCATCCCGAAGACCGAACAGGTCCATGACTCGTCCGAGATATCTTCTGGTGGGGTTAAGGTGATGGTTCTCCCTTTCTGAATGTGAGGGAGGAGATAGTCGATTCCCATATCGGGTCTGCCCCCTCCCCCTGTTCCCATAAGAGTGAGTCCCCGGATCAAGTCTTCCGCATCTTCTAACGTCTGAATCGTTCTTCCTTCCATATCTGTCTCCTTATCTTTCCTGCATACAATGAGTCCCTGCCCTTTGAAGTACCTTGAGAATCGAATGATCAAGCTGCTAAGCGCTGGCAGGCAACCCAGTGGTCAGGAGCCAGCTCTTGGAGATAGACTTCTTCAGAACAAGTATCCTTGGCTACAGGACACCTCCCCCTAAGTCGACATCCCTTCGGGATATTGGTGGGGCTTGGGATCTCTCCCTTTAAGATAATTCGATCTCGTTTCACGTTTGGGTCAGGAATCGGAATGGCCGAGAGAAGCGCTTTCGTATAGGGGTGAAGGGGATGGCGAAATAGCTCATGGGCCTCAGCTATTTCAACGATTGTTCCAAGATACATGACAGCCACCCGATCGGAGAGATACTTCACTGTGCTCAAGTCATGTGAGATGAAGAGGTATGTGGTAGAAAGAAGGGACTTCAACCCTTCCAGAAGTAGTACGATCTTTGCACGGAGAGAAACATCCAAGGCCGACGTAGGCTCATCTAGCGCTACAAATTTCGGTCGTGTGGTAATGGCCCTGGCAATATTGACACGCTGCCTCTGTCCTCCAGAGAGTTCGTGAGGAAATCGGTTCAGCAGTTCACGGTCAAGACCGACTTGATCCATCACCTCCAAGACTCTTTCCTCCCGTTCCTTCGGAGTTGACTTCTCATGGAGCCGAAGCGGCTCCTCCAACACCTGCTTTACGGAAAGACGAGGATTAAGAGAGGCCATGGGATCCTGGAAGATCATTTGGAGGTTCCTCCTGATGAGGCGGAGATCATCCTCTTTAACACCGGCTAAGTCCATCTCTTCGAAAAGGATTTTCCCGCTCGTGGGCTCCAGAAGGCGAAGGATGCAGCGGGCAACCGTCGATTTGCCGCAACCGCTCTCTCCTACAAGCCCCAATGTCTCACCCTTTTGAATCGAGAACGAAATCCCGTCCACCGCACGAAGAACAGCCTCTTTTCCAGTGAATGGAATCAGAGCACGGAAAGCCACTCCTTGATCCTTCACAGAGAAGTGCTTGCTCAGATTAAGAATCTTAACCAATGCGGCCATGGCTAAGAATGCTCCAGATTGTAGCAAGCCACCTGCTGGTCTCCGTTGATGGCCCGCATCTGCGGTTTGATTTTTCTGCAAACTTCTGTAACCACCGTGCAACGATCAGCAAAACGGCAGCCTGGAGGGGGACGAATCAGGCCAGGGACCGTCCCCGGGATGGTCTCCATCACCGTATCCACGTCCACACGGGGGACCGAATGGATCAATTTCAGGGTGTAAGGATGAAGAGGGTTCTGAAAGAGCCTTTTCACACTCGCTGACTCCACAACCTGCCCGGCATGCATGACAGCAACCCGATCGCAATAACCAGCCACAACTCCCAGGTCATGAGTGATGAGGAGGATCGTTGCTCCTGTCCGTTCTCCCATCTCTTTCAAGAGGTCGAGGATTTGAGCGGCGATGGAAACATCCAGGCCAGTAGTGGGCTCATCAGCAATCAGGAGTCTGGGGTTTGTCACCAGGGACATGGCAATCATCACTCGCTGACACATTCCTCCAGAGAGCTGATGGGGAAACTCATGATAGATCCGTTCGGGAGCGGGAATCCCCACTTGGCGAAGCATGTGGATTGCCTGCTCTCGGGCTTTCTTCCGATCTTCCTTCTTATGTAACCTGATCAGGCGTTCAATCTGCCACCCCACAGAAAGAACTGGATTTAAGGAAGTCCTTGGACTCTGAAAGATCATGGAAATATGGCAACCCCTGAGTATCCGCATTTCCTCCTCAGAGAGGTCTAAAAGATTCCTTCCTTCGAACCGGATTGTCCCTTGGATGATCCTTCCTGGTTTTCTTATTAAGCGCAAAATGGCCAGGGCAGTGACAGATTTTCCGCTCCCGCTCTCCCCAACAACACCCATGACTTCTCCGGATTGCACCATGAGTTGGATGCCGTCTACCGCTTCAACAACCCCTTCTTCCGTATGGAAATGGACAGTGAGATCTTCAATCTGAAGGAGTGATTCTGTCATTGGATCCCCCTCATCCGTGGATCCAGAATATCCCTGAGGGCATCTCCCACCATGTTAAAAGAGAGAACGGTGATCATGATCGCCAGACCTGGAAAGAGGAAGATCCACCACTCCCCTGAAACGATGTAAGTGGCTCCCTCCGCTGTCATATATCCCCATTCACTTGCTGGGGGCTGAATCCCAAGGCCGATGAATGAGAGTCCGGCCACAGTCAGAATGGCCCAACCCATTGCCAACGTGGCTTGTACAATTACGGGAGGGAAACAGTTTGGTAAAAGATGGTAAAAGATTATTCTGGACTTTGGATTTCCCACCGTCCTTGCCGCCTCTGCATACTCCATCTCTCGAATGTGGAGCATCTCGCCTCGAATCAGCCGGGTATAAATAGGAATATGAGTGATCGCAATGGCAATCACAACATTGATTAACTTGTTCCCAAGAGCCGCGGTGATCCCCATGGCGAGGATAAAGGAAGGGAAAGACATGACAGTGTCTATGATCCGCATCACCAGATGGTCCAGCCATCCGCCTGAATAACCTGATAGCGAACCCAGAAGAGAACCGATGCTCAATGCGATGATCGTAGCGACTAAGGCAACAAGCAAGTCTACCCTCGCCGCATAAATCACACGCGATAGAATGTCACGACCAAAAATATCTGTTCCCATGGGATGCTGGCGTGACACCGATAGAAGGGTCTGACTTGCATCCGTTGCGTTTGGATCGTAGGGAGCGATAAGAGAAGCCAAAAAGGCCATGAGTGTGATTCCAAGGATAACGATCAAAGCGGCGAAGGAGAGTCTGTTCCGGAGGAGCCGCCTCAACATAATCTGGAGGCGTTTCAAGCGAATCAGCAGATCTTCTTTCCTTATTAACTCGTCCAGCACCCCCGAAGACCTCTCTTCCCTTTCCTCACCGTAGCCTGATTCGGGGATCCGCCACCCCGTAGGCAATGTCCACGATCAGATTGACCATGACGTAGACTACCGAAACGAAGAGGACAAAGCTCTGGATTGGCTGGGCGTCCTTTGACATAAGGGATGTCACGGCATAGTTTCCGATTCCTGGCCATCCGAAGACGAGCTCCACAACGACATTACCTCCCATCAAGAAGCCGAAGATCACACCGATGAGGGTGATGACAGGGATCAATGTATTTCGAAGGCCATCCCCATATACGATCTTTCGTTGGGGAAGACCACTCGCTTCTGCTGCCTTAATGTAATCGCTCGACAATACCTCCAACATGGTGGCTCGTACCATCCTGGTCAATGGTGCCATCACTGAGAAGCCTAACGTCACAGCAGGCAGGAGGAGATGGTGCAGGCTCGATGTTAAAGCCCGAAAGTTTCCAGTCAAAAAAGAGTCTATCGTGTAGAGCCCCGTGATGGAAGTCGGTGGTGAAACACCTGGGCTCAGACGGCCTAGAGGGGGTGGCGCCAATCCAACATGATAGAAGAAGATGTAAAGCAGAAGAAGTCCGGTCCAGAAGGTGGGCATAGCCACGCCTCCGACACCGAGCAGGCGACAAATATGGTCCAAGACGCTATCCCGTCGAACAGCAGAGATGACAGCCAGTGGTATTCCAACCCCAATGGCAATGAGCAAGCTTGCTAATGTCAGCTCCAGAGTGGCGGGGATCCGCTGCTTGAAGTCCTCCAAAACCGCACGACCCGTCGAAGAACTCTGACCGAGATCCCCACACATCACGCCGGAAAGGTAACGCCAATACTGGACATAAATGGGTTTATCCAGCCCCATCTCCTTTTCCATGAGAGCGAGGTATTCAGGGGTGGCAAAGGGCCCTGCCTTGACCATCGCAGGATTTCCAGGGAGGAGGTAGGTGAGAGTGAAAGTGATGATGGTGACCCCCAGCAA
>CAZFJD010000059.1:0-12926 GCA_964518775.1 uncultured Syntrophaceae bacterium | reverse complement strand
ATACCAGCAATTCCGCACACGCCTTAAGCTCCTGGATCACATAATCCTGTTCCTCGTCGGTCATCTGCACATAAAGCGGTAATGTGAGGCTCAATTGTTCAGCAATGAATGAGTTCATACAATCCTCAGGCTTCAACTGGTATTTTTTCCTGTAATATCCCAAGGTATGAACGGCATGGGTGCCCTGTCTTACGGCAATCCCTTTGCTTGCCATTCGTTCCATGATTTGATTCCTTTTTTTATTTAAGAGGAGGATCTCTTGGAGACTGGTTTTTTTTGAAGGTTTCAGCAAACCAACGTAAGATTGATAACTATGCACCCACCCTCCAGGACATCGAGGGATCTGAAGCCATTCCTCCTTGCTGAGAAGTTGATGATATCTCTCAGCTCTGGCGATCCTGGCAGAGACAATCTTGGAAGCGTTCTTCATCTGAGCCGCCCCAAGGGCCCCCTGAATATCCGTCAGACGATAGTTGTACCCCAATCGATTGAATTCAGGGAGGAGGGAGCCCCCCAGATCGACGTGACGATCCAAATCGGATTTGGAGGCACCGTGGTCACGCAATGACCTCAAGGTGACCATCAGATCTCGATCCTCTGTGGTGATCATCCCTCCCTCTCCAGTGGTGATCGCCTTCCGAGGATGGAAACTGAAACATCCTGCCTCTCCCAAGGTCCCTACAGGTCTCCCATCATAATAGGATCCCAATCCGCATGCCGCATCCTCGATGACCTTCAGTCCATGTTGCTCAGCAATTTCAAGGATGGGCTTCATGTCCGCGCTCAATCCAAACAGATGGACAGGAATGATGGCTTTCGTCTTCCCAGTTAATTTCTTAAGGATCTCTTCCACGTCAATATTAAGGGTCTTTAGGTCAATGTCGCAGAATACAGGTATCGCCCCCGTATATTCAACGGCATTGGCGGTCGCCACAAAAGTGAAGGCCGGAAGGATAACCTGATCTCCGTAACCAATCCCCATAGCAATGAGTGAAAGGTGGAGGGCTGTTGTACAAGAGGCGGTCGCGATGGCGTACTTCGCTCCAGTGAATTCAGCAAAGAGGCGCTCAAACTCGGCGACCTTAGGCCCCTGAACGATCCATCCGCTCTCCAACGGTTCTATAATGGCTTTTTTCTCTTCGTCACCAAAATAAGGTTTTGTAATGGGAATTTTCATTTCAAACCTTCAACAATAATTTCGCCTGACTCCTTCTCCATTCAATGAGGTTTTTAAGTCCCTCCCGTAGATCCACTTTGGCCTCGAAGCCTAGACCTTTTCTCGCCTTCTCAGTGCTCCCAATACGATTCGTCACAAAAGTCTGCCCTGACGGCTCAAATTGTATTTTGAAATCTGTCCCGGTGGTCTCTAAAAGCATTTCACAAAGTTCCTTGATCGTCGTCCGGGCCCCCATCCCGACGTTATAGAATTCATCCTTGCTATCCGCCTTTAGGGCACAAATATTGGCCCGTGCCGCATCCTGGACGTAGATGAAATCGTAAGCCTGGGTACCATCTCCGTAAAGAATGGGAGGAAGTCCCTGGTCGAGGCGGTCCAGAATCTTCATGATGACAGCGATATAAGCCCCTTTGTAATCCTGCCTCGGGCCATAAACATTCATATATCTCAACCCCACGTAATTGAGGCCATAACGATGATAGAAAGCGCGACACATCTGTTCACCTGCGATCTTGGTCGCTCCGTAGAACGTCTTATTGTTGAAGGGATGTTCCTCTCTCATAGGAATCTCAAGGGCGTCTCCATAGACAGAAGCAGAGGAGGAATATACTAACTTTTTGATTTTGTTATTCACGCAGGCCTCCAAAACATTGAACGTCCCACGAATGTTGACGTCAAAGGCCGCCCTTGGGTATTCGTAACACTGAAGCAACCATAACGCAGCAAGATGGAAGACGCAGTCAATGCCTTTCATGGCCGAATCGAGAATGTCTGTCTGACAGATATCTCCCCCGATCTCGTAGATCCTGACCCGGGGATCTTTTAGAGCATTCCATAGATTCTCCATCGTACCCCGGCAGAAGTTGTCATAGACAATGATCTCCTTCACATCCTCTTTGGTCAACTCATCGACGACATGAGAACCAATAAACCCTGCACCTCCGATGACCAAAATTCTGCTCCCTCTGATGTCCATTTCTCCCCTCATCGAAAAGACGTCAATAACTCGAAATATCGTAAACCTGGACCCTTTGGAGATCGATAAAGCTCTTCAACCTTTCTATTCTCTCCTCCTGATTGTAGAGGGATGTAATGAGCACGGCATCGGGCTGGAGTACTCCAATCTGGCTAAGATCCTTCACTTCGAAGCCAAATAGCTCCTTTTGACTTACCCTGTCCTCGTCCTCGACGATCCCTACAAGCTTCAGATTGACCCCCTGCAAAGTGACATAAGCCACCTCCATCTCATCACTCACCCCATAAAAGACAATCCGTTCAATCCCCTTATTCTGCATCTCCAAAAGCCTTCTCCCAATAAGGTCCTTCAGGGCTGAATAATGCTGAACCGTCCAAGAGACCAGGTGGAGGGTAAGCTTTGCCTTTTCGGCAAAACCTCTCGGTGTCAAGTAGTAGCCGATCTTGTGGTGATTGAATCCTGTAATTCTGATCCATCCCCTCCGAACCATCCTCTTCAAACAGGCGTTGGTCACACCCAAGGCGATCCCGAACTTATGGGATAATTCTCGTTGCGAAATAATAGGATTCTTTTCCAGTTCCTGAAGGAGTTCTAATTCCCTCATCTCTTGTGGAGGTCTGAAGCGGTCCAAGTTACCCATAGTCGATTATCCATTTCGCATGTGGACTGGCCAAAAATTGTCCACGTCCAAATGAGGAATCGTTCATTCCATGAACGATTCCATTAAAAAAATATCTCTTCTAATCTATTGAAATTCAAAGAATTTTTCGAATTTAAGTCTCACAGCGCGCTCCTTCAAACAACAACTAAGCAATTATAGCAGCAAACACTATGCCAATCTATGCAATATCTTCTCAACCTTAAGGGTTCCCGTATCCCAACTGAACCTCTCCCTTACGAGCTGGAGACCTTTTCGTCCCATTTCTGTCCTCTTTTGTGAGTCTTCAAGAAGCTCAAGTAATGCTTCCTTAAGGCCACCAAGGTCTCCCGGCTCAACCAGTCTGCCAGCCCCTTCTGCCTCGATGAACTCCAACCCTTCTACTCTTGAAGCAATCACAGGTTTTCCACAGGCAAGATATTCAAAAAGCTTTATCGGAGACCAGCCAGACTTCAGTTTCCGTTTTAGAAGGACACAAATATCTGAGAGATTAACGTAGATGGGTACTTCATCATAATCCACCATTCCAGTAAAAATGAAATGTTTTGAAACCCCCAATCTATCCACTTTCTTTTTTAATTCATCCTTCAGGACCCCATCTCCTACAATCAAAAATTTAATGAGGTTTATCTCCTTAACCAAGGATGGAACAACTTGGATGAGATCTTCCACCCCTTGTGTGAGATTCAGATTTCCCAAAAAAAGAATGACGAACTCCTCTGAGGAAATACCTAACCGTTCTCTATAGCTTCTAAGTAAAGGTTTATCCTCGATCGATAGAAATTTCTTTAAATTCACCCCGTTACTGACAATTTCGATCTTATCCGCTTGGCAATGGTATCGATCGATTAGATAGGACGCCATATAGGGGGTGACTGAAATGATCTTGTCAGAAAATTTTGTCGCTAATTTTTCTGCTTCTTGGATGGTTAAAACGAGCATCCTGTTTAGGGTGGAGTCCCCTTTCAACCCCTGCTCTTCGCTTGCGATCCCATTAATTTCATAAACCAATTTTTTATGGTGCAAGAGCCGAGGCAAAAGGGCAATAAGGGCTGTATGATAGTCTCTGGCGTATATTACATCATATCGAGGCAGAATCCTGAATAGGTAGAAAAAAAGGAAGAGGGAAGATAGAATATAGGGTTGTCTTTTCATCCCAAGAAACCTTGAAAAGAAGAGCGTTTGAAAAGAAAGGCCACCAAAATGGCCAATTTTTTCAAATAGATGATGAGAACTGCCGATTACCTCTACCTGGTGACCTCGTCTCCGAAGCCCTTCAACGATCTCCTTAATATGGACGACCGAACCTTTATGGAGGGATAAATTTTCTAAAGTGATGTAGATGACTTTCATCGATCCCCTTCCCTTTATAAGATAGGCGTGTTCGGCTTCTCACCAGGATGAAAAATCATCTCAATGGGCCGAGGAGCACAAGATCTCGATCACCTTTTTCGCATGATCCACTCCTGTCAAACATTCAATACCGTTTTGAATACAATCAACAAAATGATCGATTTCGACCTTGAGCGGTTCCTGAAAATCGATTTTGGGTAAAAGGACATCTCCAGACCGATAATCGAAGGTTTGAAATGGCGGGTAATCGTAATCCATATTTTTCCCCAAAATGGCTATCCGATCAATCCCTTTGTCATAAATTGCAATCTTATTTTCCGCCAGGTCATCATAAACGACCATTTTTTTAGATCCCACGACGGTCATGCACCGAACCCTTCGAGGATCAAGCCAACTAACATGGATGTTCACCATGATCTTTCCAGGATAGAGGATATTCATGAAGGCCACATCATTGACATCGCTCTGGATGTAAGCCACCCCTCTGCTGACCGCGGAAAGAGGCGTTGGATTGCCAAGCCAATACTGAATGATGCTGATATCATGGGGACCGAAGTTCCACAAGGCGTCCACATCGGAACGGATTCGTCCGAGATTAAGTCTTTGGCTGTAAATATAACGGATGTCACCGAGTTCACCGGAATTGATCAATTTTTTTACATAGCGCACTGCAGCGTTGAAAAGAAAGGTGTGACCCACCATGGCCACCCGATTTTTTTTGTGCGCCCATTTACCGATTTGCTCAACTTCCTCGATACTCCTCGCCAGAGGCTTCTCCACTAAGATGTGTTTTCCCGATTTCAGGGCTTTCATCGCCAAATCGGCATGGGTGGATGCGGGAGTGGCGATGACCACCGCATCAATGGTTGAATCTTGAAAAACTTGTTCAGCCTGATGGGTCACCTCTATGTCTGGATAGAGATTTCGGACATAATCGCACCTCTCACTTGAAAGATCCGCTACCTTTTTCACCCGACATCTCTTGTTCGCAACGAGATTTCGGAGAAGATTTGGCCCCCAATAACCCACACCGATCTGGGCGATCATTAACATGTGAAATTCTCCTTACAATTTAACAATCTTCGTCAGTTCCTGACAGACATATGCCTCTAGGGATCTTTCCAACTTAGGATAGATGGGTAAGCTGAGAACCTCTCTTGAAAATTGTGTCGCGACGGGAAAGTCTTTTGGATTATATCCCTGGTACCTATAAGCCAGAAGGTTGGGCAAAGCGATGGGATAATGGATACCCGTTAGGATCCCCTTGTCCATTAAGGTAGCCTGGACAGCATCCCGGTTCTTCACCCTCACGACATAAAGGTGATAGACATGTCGGACCCCTTCACTCTCTCTTGGGGTGATCACTCCAGAATCTTTCAAAAGTTCTCCATAGAAGGCAGCGAGAGCCCGGCGTTTTTCCGTCCAGTCTTCAAGATGTTTGAGCTTTGCGCTCAAAATTGCTGACTGGATCCCATCTAAGCGACTATTCACCCCTTCGAACTCATGGTCGTACTTTTTCACCCGGCCATGGTCTGAAATCTTTCGGCAGGTCATAGCTAAATCTTCGCTGTCAGTTATTACCGCTCCCCCGTCTCCATAGGCCCCGAGATTTTTAGAAGGATAAAAACTGAAACAAGCCAAATCGCCAAAACTTCCAACTCTTTTACCGCTGATCTCCGCCCCATGCGCCTGGGACGCATCCTCGATTAAAAAAAGACCGTACTGCTCAGCTATTTTTTTTAAGGCCGGCATATTAGCCGGTTGGCCATAAAGGTGAACAGGCAAGATAGCTTTCGTATGAGGGGTGATGGCTGAGGCGGCTTTTTCGACGTCGATATTGTAAGTCTCTGGATAACAATCGACAAAGACCACCCTGGCACCTGCCATTGTGATCGCTTCTGAAGTAGCAATAAAAGAGTTGGCCACCGTGATGACCTCATCCCCCTTTCCAATCCCCAAGGCTCGCATGGCAATATAAAGAGCATCGGTACCATTTCCAACCCCCACACAATATTTCGTCTCACAAAAATGAGCAAATTCTTCTTCGAATTTCTTTAGATATTTGCCACCGATAAACGCGGAGTCATTAATCACCATGTCAATGGCCTGGTCAATTTCATGGCGAATCCTCTCATATTGTATTTTGAGGTCAACAAATGGAACCTTCATCCGTCGCCTGATTCCTAATTTTTCTATAACCTTAATTCTCTAAGAGTGCTGCCGATTAGATTTAAATCAAATTTGTAACTTTCTCGTAAATCTCACCCACCCTTTGGATATGGCTCATCCAATAGGCTTTTTGCCCAATGATCTTTAAGTTTTTTTCACTGGCCCTGGCCAATAATTCATGGTTGCGAATGGCCTCGATGATCTTCCTCGCAAGGAGCGTTTCGCTTTCTGAGGAGATTAAGAATCCATTCTCTCCGTCATGGATCCACTCTTGATTCGATGGAATGTCCGTTACAATGGGAAAGGTACCCGAAGCCATTGCTTCAAGTAATGAAACCGATGTTCCATCGTACAAGGAGGTGGAGACATATATATCTGCTTGAGTTAAAAGATTTGGCATCTCCTCATGAGGAACCCGGCCTAAGAACTGAATCGATGAATTTATATTCAATTTCTTCGCCTCTTTTTCTAAAGAATCTCTTTCAGGTCCATCCCCAGCAATGAAAAATTTGGTATTCGGCTCTTCTTGAAGCACAATTGGAATGGCTCGAATTAACAAGGAGACATTGTAAATCGGAAGAAGGTTTCGATTGCTGAGGATCGTCAGTGTCCGCTTATCCGAAACGCTTCTTCTCCTTCTACCCACCTCTAAGAAGTCTTCATTAGCACACATTGGAAATACGGAAATCCCTTGTCCTCCGATGTCCCTCCTTTCCAACTCTCTCTTCTGCACCTCCGAGACGCAGGTGATGTATTGGGCCTTCTTACAAACAAAGAAGAATACCTTTCGCAGAAGAGATGGTCCATCCATAGCCATTCTGAAGTCAGAGCCGTGGATGGTCACGACGAGGGGCCTTTGGAGGAGAGCGCTCGCAAAGATACCGATCAGCCCCGTTGGAATGGCCCAGTGGGCATGGATGAGATGGCAATGATGCTTCATCAAGGCATAGATGGTAGTAAGAAATCCTGAAATATAGTAAATGATCATCTTCAAATACGGGATCTTTTCGTACTCAATCAGAAGCTTCCCACCAGCAAAAAAGGGGAATCGGTAGACCTTTATGCCCTCCTTTTCCTCGACGTAATGACTTCCCTTATAAATTTTTGGGGTGACCACAGTGACCCGAAATCCATTTTTCTGTAGTCGACTCGCCATTCCTTTTACAAAATTGCCACGATAGGAGGAATCGAAATCAGGATACGCATTAGTAAGGAACAAAATCTTCATAAGGAAACCAGGAATCCAAGAAACTATGGCCAAGGTTAAGGTTAGGAAGCCCGTCTAGGCCAGGTCAATGGGTTAAGCCGAAAATTTTTTAGACAAACGACTTAATCCATTAACCAAACCGGCACCCTAACCTTTAGACCTGAGACCCTTTTCTTTCGAAAACTTACCCCAGGCATCCCGCAACCTGTAAACTTGTCTTCCACAAACGTCATAGATGCTTACCAGCTCCTCGCACAGTTTTGGATCAACATATTCTCCAAAGATGTCCTTGCACATTTCCATCCCAACCACCGTTTCATTGCACTCTGCCATGGCATCATCCAAATATTTTTGAAATCCGTGCCTCTGGTGTCTTTTAGCATAACCTTCGGCAATTAATCTGGGTATAGCCTTGACGGATTCACTTAATTGACGCTTTAAATCAAACTTTTCTGATTCTGGTAAATTCGGGATAATCTGGGTCATCACTCTGATACAGGCTTTGTAAGAGTTCTGATAGACCTCCACGTCCTTAAAACTCGTTATCGATTTCTTGCCTTTGCTCTGCATCGTTTCCCCGCCACCTTACACCTTACCTAAACTGGCATCTTAACCTTTACCTTCACCATTGCCAAAGTTCTTAAACTCTTTTCTTAATTCCAGATTTTCTTTCTGAATCCTCAGAATTTCTCTGCGCAGGGAGACAATCTGGATCGCAATGAAACCAAAAGAGAGTATTTGGATTCCTCCCAAGATTAATAGAATCGCAAATGTGATCAATGGCCTTCCTGGGGTCAATCCCCCTGAGAATCTCAAATAAGCGACGTATATCCCTATTAAGAAGCCAATGCCGAGGGTAAGAACCCCAATGAAGCCAAAAATCATCATCGGCTTTTCGAAAACTGAAAAAACCAGATGCGAAATAGCCGTCTTTCTAAGCTTAAATTTTGAAGTCCCTTTTCTTCGACCTCTCAGAATAGCAGGTATCTCCTTGGCACGAAAGCCCAAAGCGATCGCCTTGGAGAGGATTTCAAGGTGGATCTCCTTTCCGTCCGATTCGAGCTCGAGGGAATCAAGGACCCTTCTCCGATAGGCACGAAACATCCCAGTGGAAGTGTAAATCCGATTGGGCATCGCAAATCGGAGGACCCTATTTCCCAGTTTGCTGATCGACAAACGGAGAAATGGCACATTCTCCACTCCCCCGCCTGGCATATAAGGAGATGCAAGAACAAAATCGATATCTTGCTCTGCTCTGAGCGTCTTTACAAAATCCATGATGTAATGAGGATCGTAACTCAGGTCAGCGTCGATGGAAACAACGATCTCCCCCTTTGACTCCCTGAACCCAGTCCGGAGAGCCATCCCCCGTCCGATGTTCTTGGGATATGAAGTGACCCTCACCTTTTCATTTCTTTCTGCCACCCCTTTCAAAATCTCAAGGGTATTATCGAGACTTCCGTCATCTACTGCCACAATTTCGTAAGACCCTTTAAAAGAGGCGAGGGCCTTCTCCACTCGACCCAGAGTGGTTTCGACATTCTCTGCTTCATTGAACATCGGAATGACGATTGAGAGATCCATGTTTCTCATTGATTTATTACTACCTTGAAACAAAAAAAGCAAGATGACTTATCTTGCTTTTTATTTCATTTTTCGTCTCCCCTTGATAACTATTTGGACCATTTGCACCAGGGATCTGGATAAGTACGGCCATCTTGATCCGTTTTTGTACCATTCTGGTCGATCTGCAACCATCCATCGGAGGTTTGCGCTCCTGTTGGAGTTGCACGGGCAGTAAATGTAGTAGCAGTCTTAACGGTGAAAGTCCAATTATAAGAAGGGATGGTGGCCGGGACGCCCATCGTATTCGTCAGTTTCGCGATTGCAGTTCCATTGCCATCGTTGACAGCATAGGACCCTCGTTCCGCTCTCCACATCTCCTGAGCCGCCCTCACCTGCTCCAAAACGGTTTTGGCCTCGGACCTTCTTGCCCTCATAATATAGCTGTTATAACTGGGTATGGCTACAGCCGCTAAAATGCCTACGATGGCTACCACGACCAATACTTCTAAAAGGGTAAGTCCTTTATT
Organism: uncultured Syntrophaceae bacterium; assembly: GCA_964518775.1. Lineage (GTDB taxonomy): Bacteria > Desulfobacterota > BSN033 > BSN033 > UBA1163 > JACAEX01. The sequence continues at coordinate 3,293 of CAZFJD010000059.1, read as the reverse complement.
ATGACGATGGGGCATCATGGCTCGGCATTAATTATAATTGGCTCTTTTGTCTAAATTGGACGGGAAAGCCTGGACCATAATCCCAGACCCAACTGGATGAGCCGTCGGCATTCTCGAACGATCTCAATATCATTGTTTTCCCATCCACCATGGAATGAACATTTTGTACGGTTGCAGTGATGGTGCCGTCAATCGCTGCTACAGAAATAGCAGAAATCCTCTGAGTTGCTCCCAAGCCAACTCCTAAACTTGTCCTGACAGCATTTATATTTGGGCAATCAGGCCAAGCATCTTGGTCTTGGTGGTAGGATGAGACTGCACTCTTAAGGGTCGCCATTGCATTTTCGACCTCGACCAATCTCGCCCTTATCATGTACCCTTGATAGTAAGGCAGCGCAACCGTAGCTAAAATGCCTATGATGGCAACCACGACCAATAATTCAAGAAGAGTAAACCCAGAATTAGACTTCTTTATTCTGACGCCTAATTTCTGATGACTCATCTTTTTCCATGCCAAAAAATAATGTTGGTGTCCAAAGATACTTATTGAGTACCCTCTCTGAACACCAACATTCTCGGACTCTATACCTTATCTCTTCGGAAGGTATGCGGTTGCTATCGTGCTGGTAGAACTCCAGTTCCAGAAAATTGAACTATCCGCTGCTATGGATGGAGTAAGAACCAGATTGCAATTATTCACCGTACCATCGATACCTGTAACAGAGGCTGTTATCACCCCTAAAGTAGAGATATTTATGTTGTCCTGCATTCGACCCAAAGCCTCGAGGGAGACTCCAAGACTGGATTGAACCTGAGCTTTTGTAGTTATAGCCTGCAAAGGCCAAGTGCCTGATTCCTGCCAGTAGGAAGAAAGAGCACTCGCTACATTACTCATCCCATTTGTAACCTCTGTGAGCTTTGCCTTAATGGTCTGTGTCCGATACATCGGGATGGCAATGGCTGCCAAAATGCCGATGATGGCAATAACGATGAGTAACTCAATCAATGTAAAACCTTTTTCTTTCCTTAACATAGCTAAAACCTCCTTTTATCTTTTTAAGTTTTCCTAAGCGATTTCGTTTTAGACGACTGTTAACCTACACGGTATTTTTCTCTCTTTTGCTCACCTCCTTTTCCAAAGTTTCGGTTTCAAAAGATGCATGAGCCATGCCAAACAATAACCTTGCGGCAGGAATCAAGCATAATTACTTAACGAGATGAAATTATTCAAGATTTAACTTTAGGTCAACCGAAAATAACAAAATCAAATACTCCAACAGACTGACTAAATTGAAGTGAAATCCCGGATTTTGTCATTAAAATGACAATTTTTGTTAATTCGGACCTACCTTTTTTTTCTTCCCAGAACCGCAAACCCGGGCGTAAGAAAAAGGTGGAAAATCGAAAAATACTTTCCCATCAAGTAAAAAAGACGTTTGGCTACCATCTCTATATCGCTAATTGATTCAGAGTAGTAATATGGAATAAAAGAGACCTCAAACCCCCTGTCTATCAATACCCTCCTAAGGCTAAAAGGATTGATTTCTCTCTCCGGAAATTCTCCCGTCATTGGATTTCGATAGGGAAATTCAGGCTGTTTCGATACCTTTCCTTTTGCGCAAAACTCTTCAACTGCTTCAATAATCTCTTTCCCAAACATACCTGCAGTTCTTCTGGAGAGAAATTTTGTCTCTTCCTCATTAAGTTGCGGGAATTTTTCAAGAATCATCTTCCTGCGGACCTCAATAAATGGTAAGGGAATATCTGTGGACCTGAACGCTGAGGGATCGACCGGGCCCAGTTCAATTTTTCGCCAAAACCTCCGCCTTCTCATCCTCCCTACAAAAAATAGGCTATTGTTTCCATCTCTGACAAGGAAGATACCCCCATATTTCAGGACCCGGTGGACTTCATCAATTGAGGCTTTCATCTCTTTAACGTGTGATAAGGCCTCATTTGTTATCACGACATCAAAAGACTCGTCCGGGTATTCGATCTTTGAGCTATCCCCAAGAACAGGTTTTACATTCTTTGTCTCTTGACCAAGGTAGCAAAGAAGTCTATTAAATACCTCTATCTTCTCAGTATTCAGATCGTACCCAACTACCTCTCTTGCGCCGTACAATCCGAAAAGGGTTGCCATCATTCCGAAACCGCAACCCAGGTCCAATACAGAGGCATTCTTTGCTCGTGCGACGCAGAAAAGGTACCTGCAAAGATCAAGATAGCCATCAAATCTATGGGGATTTTCAAAAAAACGGGAGAAATATCGATAGAAGTAAGGCGAAAAATCCTTTTCAATAGAGGTGCGAGAAGTTTTAAATAGTTCTTGGATTCTATTGATAGCTACTGGATTAGAGATCTCCATTATTCCTCGTTACGAGATCGTCACTCTCGAACAATGAAATTAACACTCTGGTTAGGGTTAAGGTTAGGAAGCCAGTTTAGTTTGGGTCTGGCTTCTTCACCCTCACCCTTATACCTTAACCCCCTGTTTTTTTAGTAATATAGGGTTTTGTCCCAATAACGGTCCAGCTGTAACCGTGACGGTGATGCACCGAGACATCTATAAATTTTTTCGTTGTAAGCAGCTCCTCTGCCTCACGGCGAGTATAATATTTTGCATAGGACGGATTCAGTTGATCATATATGGCCAGCTTTCTTTTGGCTGGGGAAAACTTTTCAAATACCGTGAGCATATATTCTCGCATGGGAAGAGGCAATACGTGGCATAATCTGATATAAAGGGCTACGGGCCAATAGATTATTTCCACCAACGTGGCGAGGACGAAGTGTGGGAGGTGCTTTGTTATGGTCCGAAGAGGCTTGAGGAGTGCAAGGTAAAGAATGTTCCCTTCTCTGCCGTATAGCCAAACAAAAAACCGTCCGCCAGGCCGCAATGCCCTGAAAGCCGCCTCAACAACCGGATTGGGGTTCGGTATATGATGGAGGACACCGATGGCAAAAACATAGTCCAGGTTTCCATACGGGGGTAACCGATCTCCAGTGATGTTGAGGCAGATCACCTTTTCTTGTTTTAAGATATTATGACACAAAACTTCAAAGGCGTCTGAAGGCTCAACAGCAACGATGTGCCCGGCCCCTGCTCGCAGCAGCATGTTAACAATCCTTCCTGCTCCGCTACCGATTTCCGCAACCTTGCAATCTCTTATCTGCTCTGGCGAAAGGAAGGGATAGAGGATGTCAGAAAACAGTTCCTGGGAACCGTAAAAACCTTCACTGTCACGATATCGAGACCATTGTTCTCCAAAGTCATTTATCGTTTGATGTTG